>CAMLGR010000001.1 GCA_946479615.1 uncultured Bacteroidota bacterium
AAAATATCAATATCCAGGTGTTTGAGACAATCCTTTATCCAGCATATACTGTGGAACAGGATACAGCGACGGACCTGGCTGAGGTGTTTTACCCACTGTAGCCAAACGTTGTGCCCATTTATTATGTCTCATGAGATCAATTCTTCTCTGGCCCTCAAAATATAATTCCCATCCTCTCTCTCTCAGAATGGCATCCCTGAAACCATCTTTTGATGCAATATCAGCACCAGTAAGGTTAGGAATGTCAGCACGTGTACGAACGGTATTGATAAATCCCTGTGCTTCTACAGTTGGACCTGCCTGCTCATTGATCGCTTCAGCGAGCATCAGCAATACATCTGCATAACGGCAAACAGGAATATCGTTTCCTGCATAGGCTGTTGGCGCATCATCAGGATACTTAGCGATAACAGGACCCCGCATTCCAGTGGCACGTGTCATAGAGTAACCAGCAGGATTACCTGAACTATTGACAGCATCATAATGATCGACCAGCAATGCTCTTCTTTTATCCAATGGATCGAAAGAATCATAGAACTGCCATGTTGCAGTAAATGCACCGGGCCATGCCCATCCACCTAATCTTTTACCACCTGGAGAAGTAATATTACCAGGATAGTCAGTTGGATAACAATAATAGCCCCATGCATTCATATTTGTTTTGCCATCACTACCATCAGCAGCAGGATCGCAAGTAACTGCCCATATTGTTTCGTTATTTTTTTCTGATGCTTCTTTGAACAAGCTCGCATAATCAGGTACTACAGAATAACCCAATGGAATGATCTCTCTTCCCGTTGCTTCTGCTTTTACCCAATCTTTTTCATTCATGTAAGTACGCATCAGGAAAGTTAATGCGCAACCTTTATTGAACTCTCCGTAATTAGCCGGCGTCTTTAACAGGTTATCTGCACCATAGCGGAGATCATCCGTCATTGTTTTTACATAGGCTGCTCTGTCAGGGCGGGCCATATTTGTTTCTGCTTCTTTATTACCAATCAAGGCCGGATCTGCGATATATGGAACAGGTCCATACATGGTAAGAAGATAGTACATGATGATAGCTCTTGCTACACGACATTGTGCAATGAATACTTTTTTGGTAGCATCCGAAATAGCATTTGATTTCTGTATATCATCCATGATCTTGGTGATCTTGGAGATAAATCTGACTTTCTCAATATGATTCCTGCCTGCACCAGCCGTTTTCATAAAATTGAAATCAGCTTTGCTGAACCCATCCCAAAATGTACCCCATTCAGGGAAATATGCCATGAGATCAGTTGGATAATCATTCAAAAAGATATTTGAATATTCCACTCCGAAAAATAAATTTCCGGTTACTCCGCCATCTGAGTATTGCCATTTTGAAGTAAACAGTTTGTAGACGCTGTTTGTCAATAAAGCAAAGTCAGCTTCGGTCTTTGGGAAAGTGGTAGGATTTACCGTACCGGGGATCTTTACATCCAACCCCTTCTTGCAACTGGTTGTAAGCAGTACAAGAGAAAGCAAGCATATCAGTATTCTTTTCATATAGCCTAAATTTTAATAGAGTTATAAATTAGCTTTTATACCCAATGAATAGGTCGTAGCCATTGGATAAGGAGCAGGTCCTCCTTTTACTCCCTGTGCCTGTACCTCAGGATCGAATATTTTGTATTTAGTTATGATAAAAGGATTCTGCACATCTGCATATACACGAAGTCCTTTGAATATTCTTGCTATCGGACGCTGATTAAAACTATATCCCAATGATATGTTCCTGCATCTGATAAAATCTGTTTTCTGAAGATCTACATCCAAACCAACAGGCAATCCTAATGCTCCCTGGTCGTAAGCTATCCCTGGAATGATGCCATTTGGATTGCTGGATGACCATACATCTTTTATTTCCTTGATACCGCTTTGTGTACCAGCGATCAGGTTGTTGGGATTGGCCCATGATCTGAGCGCGTTGTTACCCCAACCGCCGATCTGTCCATAAAAGAAGAAACCAAAATCAAATTGTTTATAGGTAAATGTGTTACCCAATCCTACTGTCAATGTAGGTGCTGTATTATAACGTACGATATCTCCGACATTGATTACTTTATCACCATTTATATCTACGATCTTAGGATTTCCGGGGAGTCTTGCCCTTGCTGGCAGAGCCGCCTGTGAAGGAGAAAGCACCTCGCCTGCTTTTAAAATTCCTTCGGTACGAAAGACATAGGTTGAGTTAACCGGGTCGTCTACTTTTGCACCTTGTGTAAGTGTTTCAAATTCGAATCTTTCTTTATACTTATATGAAACATGCGAAAGGTTGAAAATAGTGTTCCATTTGAAATCTTTTGATTTCACATTTGCGGTGTTTACACCAAACTCCCAACCACTTCTTATGCGATGTCCACCATTAACAGGGGCTGAACCCAGAAAGCTTAATGGAGCTGTAGTGGTATTAGCCAATAACCTGGTAATATCATCCTGGAACACATCTACCGAACCACTTACCCTGTCATTCAGAACACTGAAATCTAAACCGACATTTTTATTGATCGTTTTTGGCCATTGGAGGTTAGGATAATCCAATTGGGATAAGGTATAAGGTATTACCTGAGTAGCACCGCTATTGAAACTGATCAGTGAATTGTCCGGGCTATAAGCTGCATAAGCATAACCGGATGCTTCTCCCGTGATACCGATACTACCTCTAAGCTTTAATAAATTTATAAAATGTACATTCCGCAGGAAAGATTCGTTAGAAACTTTCCATGCTACTGAAGCAGATGGGAAGAAGGCATATTTATTTTGTGGGAAAAATTGACTGAATCCATCGTCACGTGCAGTCAGTTGCACCACATACTTGTCAAGCAAATCAACAGATGCTCTTGCCCAATAAGAACGTTTTTTATCATAGCCTCTGTAAGAATTTACTGTAATGGTACCGGTACCTGCAAAAAGGTTGTCGGTACCAATTCCATCCAACATATCTGCGCTGGCAGCGCCAAATCCAACGGAATTGTTCTGGTATTCACCCACACCAGCTACAGCATCAAGATTCAGTTTGTCGTGGAAGAAATGTTTTTTATACATCAAAGTTGCTTCCATGGTCTTTAACTGACGCGTAGCCTGGTTCAATGAACCTCTTGACCTGTATAACTGGAAGTAAAAAGTAGTTGATGGTACAAAGAAATCACGGGTTGAATTTTCATAATTATTACCATACAACACTCTTGCTTTTAATTCATCACCCAATATTTTGAAATCAAGTGACACCGTTGTATTCAATGAACTAAAATCTGTATGATCTTTAATATTCAATAATGAAACAGGATTACCAGTAATCTGAAACAAAGAATATTTTCCATTCGCATCATATACCGGTACGTATCTTGGATAAGCAATGGCAGCCTGCAAAGCACCAAATGCCTGCGATCCTGCTCCACCCTGCCATCCGGCAGTTGAATTCTGGAAAGCCGCTCTTGAACCACTTACATTTATATTAAATGATAACCATTTTGTAAAATTGAAAGTAGTATTGATACGTCCTGTATACCTTTTCATACCGGATTTACGCATCGTTCCTTCCTGGTTGAAGAAACCACCGGAAGCAAAGTATACCATCTTATCATTGCCACCTGTAACGCTCAGATTATGATTATCTACCGCACCATCTCTCAATACTAACCCAAGCCAGTCTGTTCCTTCTCCTGCATTTTGTATATCTGTCTGGCTGAATTTAGGAGTGAATGTTCCCACTGGGTTTGGACCATAGGGAGCTCTTGTGCCATCAAAAAGATATTTATCCAGTGTAAGCTGGTTATAATAGCTCATATACTCACTCGCAGTCAATGGTTCAAGATATTTTTGATTCTTGACTATAGAATGACTACCATCGTAATTGACATTCGGCTTTCCGGATCTTCCTTTTTTTGTTGTAATGATAACAACACCATTCGATGCATTTACACCATAGATAGAGGCACTTGCATCTTTCAGGAATTCCATTGATTCAATATCATCAGGATTGATACCGGCAAAACCCCCTCTTTTTACGCCATCTAGTTCTGTGGCAATGCCGCCATTACCGGGTTCAAGCGGTGTATAAGGCATTTGAATACCGTCCACAATAATCAATGGATTACCCCTTCCGCGAATCGATATTGTAATATTACCCCCAGGTTCAGCACTGCGTTGAACAGCCTGTACACCAGCTGCACGTCCAAATACTAATTGCGCGATAGAGCTATTAGCTGCCTGTGGCACATCTTTGGGATCGATCTTCGCAATAGATGTAGTAATATTCTTTTTAGCCATTGTACCATAACCTACTACCACCACTTCATCCATACTACGAAGCAACGGACTCATAGATATATCGAGTAGGTTGCCAGGACCTACACGTTCCTCAGCTTGTTTAAATTCTGCAGAACTGAATACAAGTATATCACCCGCAGAGGCCTGAATCTGGTAATTTCCATTTTCATCGGTCTTTGTTCCAACGCCCGGTTTGCCTTTTATGGTAATAGAAACATCAGATACAATGCTTCCATTATCATTTTTGACCCTGCCAGAAATTGTTTTGGTTTGTGCCAATGCACAAAAAGGTAAAAGAAACAGTAAAGAAAAAATCAGAAGTTTTGAGCAGGCCATTAACCACCATTTTCTTATGGCATAATTTCCCATACGGCAAGTTTTAGTTTTGTATAAAAAATAATTAGAAACCCTTATTCAAATTTATCGACGACTTTTATTTTAATTAATGGATGATTCTTGGGATTCCATGGACTATTTTACGGTGTAATCGTGAAAGAGTAAGAAAGCATTTTTTTATGAACGAATGCTCCTACATGATTTAAATCAAGTTCTATTACCTTGACAAAATCACTCTCTGCCTTTGCAAGGTTACCATTGCCCAATCCAAAATGTCCAAGGCCCATGAGATACAAACAATGTATTTTATTCCGGAGGTCAAGGTTAGCATCGAAGACTAATAAATCAGGAAGTGAAACAGCGAAATAATCTATACGAATAGTATCATCCAAATGCTTTCTGCCAAAATCTATTAATCCGTTGAATATCTTATTAGCCTTTTCCTTTTCTCCCAGTTTCAACCAGGCCAGACCCTGGTAAAATATCTTATCCGGTTGAGGATCATTATAAAATATAGCCTGCACAGGTTCGCTGATCCCTTTTGTTGCCAGCGTAAAAAATTCATTGGCAATATCCTGCTGATCCAGTTGCTCATAGGCTAATCCTTTTAAATAAAGAATATCATTTTCCTGCGCACCATATAATTTTCCTTCTCCAAGATTGTCGGGATAACTCTTTAGCTGTGACAACAGTTCGATACATTGATGATAATCTCCTTTTTCCAAAGCCTGTTTTGCCAGTTCAATATGGCAGGTAAGATATTGTCCCACCACTTTTCCTTCTCCGCCTTCCCATGGATGAAATTTATAAGCAGCAATAAGATCCCTGGCTGTTTGATATTGTTCAAGATGATTGTAGAGCGCGATCCTTTCCAAATAAAGATCATCACGTGATTCTACCAGGTCGATATGGCTTTCAAGCAATGCCAATCTTTGTTTATGCGGTGTATTCAATTTCTTGTACAAATGGTCCAACTCCATCAATATCCTGGCGTCTTTTGTATCAAGGGAAAAAGCTCTTGACAATAACACCAACGCTTTAGCCGGATCATTTAATTTGTTACAATATGCCAAAGAAAGATTACGTAATACAGTGGGAAACTGATCATTGATCCTGACCGACTGCTCCCAATTAATTATAGCATCATCATATTGACGTTTGTCGTACCAGAAGTTACCTAAGTAGTAAGGCGCTTTTGCATCTTTAGGATTCATTTTTTTGGCATTCTCCAACACCGGTACGTCCTCAATACGATTCGGAAAACAAAAATCAGGATTAGCTACTGCTGCTTTTACGAAGTAATCCAATGCCACTTTATCTTTTTTCTGTTGAGCTGCAAACCATCCCAGATAGTAATAAACCATAGGATATACTTCCACGGCCTCTTCAACCTGTAAATTCAACAACGCTGTTGCTTCTTCGTAAAAACCTGCATGCGCATAATCAAACGCATATTCTATATAATTATGTACCCAACCGCGGCTGATCTTTTTCAGTTGTTGTAATGCATTTTTACCCGCTGCATTTTCTTTCAAAAGCAGATATTTTTCAAACAGGCATCCGAAATTGAAAGGATCGATATTTAATGAATCTTCAACCAGGTCCAATGCTTTTTTGTTTTGTCCTGTTTTTCTAAGCAACACCACTTTCAAATGACGTGCCGTATGACTATTATAATTTCTTACCAATGATTTCTCTATCAGTTCCAAGGCAGATTCTTGCTCATTTTTTATAGCTGCGATGCGCGCGAGGTTCAAAAAACCTGCATGCTGCCAGGCATCACTCCAAACACTTTTGTAAAACGCATCGTAAGCTTCATTATTCTTTCCCTGCATTTTCAATGTCCAACCCAGGTTATAATACGCTTCTCCATCATATGGATTAGGATTACGTTGTGAAAGAGTAGCAATTGCCTGCCTGAAATAAGGTTCTGCTTTCTGAAACTTTCCTCTGCGTAAATACCAAAGGCCTAATGCATTGTTATTCCTTATATCCTTACTATCCCTGCGCAAAGCTTCTTCATAATAATCTGCCGCTACAAAAGTGGCGTGTCTGTATTGCTCCAGGTGCAAACCAGTCAGAAATAATTGTTCATTGTTTTCAACATCTTTGGGACTTTTTGCTGCTTCGGCAGGAGATGGAATGTCCTGTTTACCAGGCTTTTCCTCCTGATAACTTACTATCGTTTTACCTGAAAGCAGATCGGTAACAGATAATAATATTGTAGATGGATCTACTTCTTTATCAAAAACCACTTGTTTAATATACGTTGCAGCAGGAGAAACAGTCGCCACTTCCGTGAAGATGTTCTTCCCATTTTCCTGTAATTCTATTTGTATCTTCGCATAGAATGAAGTGGTATATAATTTAATCTCCGCTGTGTTACCGCCAAATTCAATATTAACCACTCCTTCTTTCGTTGCATTCTTCACTATGCCTACTTCGCTGTAAGGCATAAAATATTGCACGAAAGTTTTTTCTTCAAAAGGTTGCAGCCAGGAAAAATCAGGTTGATTGTCTGTAAACATACCTGTCATCAATTCTATATAGGGCCCGTCTTCATCAGTGAGGTTTTTATCCCATGCCTGTCCGAACTCGCCATGTCCCCATGTCCATTGTTTTTTACCGGGTGAAGTATGATGATCGGCAACATGTAATAATCCTCCTTGCGAATCATGTTCATATCCACCGATAAAATCATATTTTGATTTTATCGCCATATAAGAAGTAGGTACCGGGATATTTTTATATTTAGAAATATCCGTACCAGGTGCATAATCTACTTTATAGTAAACTCCTTTAGCAATGGGGAAAGAAGAAACATCACGTTTACCATGATCAAATACTGCGTATACATCAGGCGGAAAAACAGATTGATAATGATCGTTTACTTTCACAGCAGGATTCGCCCACCACAAAAATGTTTGTGGAAAAGGAGTTCTGTTATATAATCTTCCTTTGATCTCGATATAAGCTTTGTCAGGATAAATTGTAAACCCCGCCATGCCTTTCGTACGGAACATTCTTTCTACTTCATTCACCCAAACCGTTTTACTTCCATCAGCATTTTCTTTGATAGTGTAATCAACCGGTTCAAAAGTTGAAGGTCGATGGTGTTGGGGCCAATTGAATTCTATTCCTCCTGAGATCCATGGACCAGTTAAACCCACGAGTGCAGGTTTGATAACCTGGTTATAATAAATGAAATGCCGTTCTTTTATTTTATCATAAGCCATTTGTATTCTGCCACCCAGTTCCGGCAATATCATTACTTTGATATACTGGTTTTCTATAAAAACAGCTTTGTATTCTTTATCTTTCCTCTCGTCGTATATTTTTTCGATGACCGCGTGCGGGTATACCACTCCACTGCTACCCTGGTACACTCTCTTTTCAAGGAACATCGGATTTTTTTCTGGTGTTCCGACGTTGTAGGTTGGAATATTAATACTTTCTTCCCATACTTTTACTCCATGATTCATATGCCAGACTTCGTTTGGTTAAAATAATTACTATCAAAGTAAAGCTTGTTAAAACAGGGAAAGATGGAGTAATTATTGGATTTGATGGACTATTTCACGATTAAATCAAAAAGCTATGACCTTGCACGATATAACCAAGAAAAAAGAGGGCTTCCAAGGACAAAAAGCAGTGGTGGTACCCCGCAAAATTCTTTCGGAAAGGTGTGTCCGGAACGAGATTATCAACAACCTTTATGTAACAGATATCGGGTATTATCCCAAAGCAAAATATCATTACCGCGAGCGCTCGCATGGCGCCGACCAGCATATTCTTATTTACTGTCGGGAAGGCTCCGGAAGTGTAACAATTAAAAAAAAGAAGCTATTGATAGAACCCGGTGATTTTTTTATCATTCCTGCAAAAACAGGGCACACTTATATGGCGGATGAGCAAAACCCATGGACTATTTACTGGATTCATTTTACCGGTGCCATTTCAAAACAGATCGTATCGGAAATCGAAAGAAACCTGGGACAGAATAAAGGATTTATAAAACATAGTGAAAAGTCTATTGCCCTATTCAACGAGATATATACACAACTGGAAAGAGGATATAGTAATGACAACCTGATGTATTCCAACATGTGTCTCTGGCATTATCTGACCACATTCCTTTTCAATGATAAATACGATACTTCAGGTCAGCTTAATTATAAGGATGAGATCAATGCAGCTATTGACTACCTGCAGAAAAACATCCAATATACATTGACACTGGAAGAAATCGCTGATTCGGCAAACCTCTCCCCCTCTCATTTTTCTTTTTTGTTTAAAAAGAAAACTGGTTTTACACCAATTGAATATTTTAATCATCTGAAAGTACAGGAGGCTTGCCAGTATCTTTTATTTACTAACCTGCGCATAAAAGAAATAGCATCTGAATTAGGAATAGAAGATCCTTATTACTTCTCGCGGATGTTTACTAAGGTAATGGGTATGCCACCAAATAGTTACAGGGAAAAAAGAATTCATTGATCTATCTTTGACACTCAACTTCTGTAAACTGAAATTCTTAACCTTGTATTCAGCTTCAAGAAATTCCTGCATATAAAGTATGCCTCGATTGTACTTATTATAGGTTGGTCGGACTATTTCAGCCTCAATACGTTTCAGAATGGCTTTATTACCTTCCTTCAAATAATCAATTAGCAAGGTGGGCTTATCTTCTTTTCCTTTGATCTTATCTATTAATTCCCCAATAGTAAAAGCTTCCCTGGAAAATCTCATCTCATCAAAGCTGTTATTAGTACTTTGCAGGATCATTGCAAGATTTTGATTCAGAGTTCCAGCAAACTAGACTTCAAGTATGCGCATTTCTGCTTGGATATGCGGGTCTTCTGAAATGCAAAAACCTGCTAATTATCAATTAGCAGGTTTTTGCATTTCGTTGCATCGATATCCAGAGGTCCCGAGCGGATTCGAACCGCTGTAGGAGCTTTTGCAGAGCTCTGCCTAGCCACTCGGCCACAGGACCTTTTAAAATGAGAAATAAGAAATGAGAAAGGGAAATCCTATGATAGTAAGCCTCTTATCCCCCTCCAAATGTTCAAAATTCTTAGTTTGGTTTTAAACCGGTGCGAAAATAACTAATTTCGTACAAATTGCTTAATCGATTGATAATTTAGCAAATAAGAAGTTTATAAACCCATCCATATGAGCCGTATAGCAGAATCTGAACTGATCATCACTCCCCGCGGAGCTATCTACCACCTCGACCTGAGACCGGAAGAACTGGCCGGCACCGTCATCACCGTCGGCGACCCAGGCCGCGTCGCCGAAGTGAGCAAATATTTCGATTCCATCGAGTTCAAAGCCAGTCACCGCGAGTTTATCACCCATACCGGCTATATCGGCAAAAAAAGGATCACCGTCCTGTCCTCCGGTATCGGTCCCGATAATATCGATATCGTGGTCAACGAACTCGATGCCCTGGTCAATATCGATTTCAATACCCGTACCATCAAACCCCAACTCACCGCACTTAATATTATACGTCTCGGCACCTCGGGCTCGCTTCAGGCCGATATTCCCGTGGATAGCTTTGTAGCATCCACCCATGGACTGGGGATCGATAACCTGCTCCATTTCTACCGTCATGAACAAAACGACGAGGAACAACAACTCCTCCAGTCCTTTGTTACCCATACACAGATGCATGGACATTCCATCCATCCCTATATCAACGGGGCGGCCGGTTCGCTGATCAAACATTTTGGTCCCGATTTTCATCATGGCATCACCGTTACCTGCCCCGGTTTTTATGGACCGCAGGGACGGGTGCTCCGCCTGGGAGTTCGGAACCCTCATTTGGTAGACAGGCTCACCGATTTCCGCTTTGGCCAGCACCGGATCACCAATTTTGAAATGGAAACCTCTGCTATCTATGGATTAGGTAAATTGCTCGGCCATAATTGCCTTGCCATTAATGCGATTGTTGCAAACCGGGTGCAGAAGGAATTTTCTAAAGACGGGAAAGCGGCAGTTGAAAACTTAATTGTGAAATTTGCGGAGATTTTTTCAGAGAGTATTTAAGCTGGTGGCGAGGGGCTGGCAGGAAGGGAATGGTGAGAAGGAATCGGGAGGATATCAAAGGCTGAAAAGAAAAGGTTTTATGAGATATCAGGAAGTTTGTTGGTGAAACTTGATACTCAGCTTGAAGTCTCCTTGTTATTGGAATACCAGGAAAACGAACAAGTACAGGAACCCAAACAATATATTGAATCGATTTTTCGTATGTTAAGCAAAATGATTGATAACCTTAAAGTAAACCCACTAGCCACTGGCTGGTTCCTACTTCCTTTTTATGCAAGTTAAGTTCACAAAATTTCAAGGTACGGGAAATGATTTTATCATTTTGGACAACAGGGATAATACCTATGCGGCTTTATCGAATGACCAGGTCCGTCGTTTATGCGACCGCCGCCTGGGCATCGGCGCCGATGGACTGATGTTATTGAATGAAAAGAAAGGTTACGATTTCGAAATGAAATACTACAATGCCGATGGCGGCGAAAGCAGCATGTGTGGTAATGGCGGACGCTGTATTGTCAAGTTTGCCTACCTGCTCGGCATCCATCGCAGCGAATACCGGTTCCTGGCCGTGGATGGCGATCATGATGCAGAGATCGATACCGATGGCACCGTTTCCTTAAAGATGATCGATGTCGATTCCATCAAAAAAGTACGTGGCGATTTTATCCTCAATACCGGTTCCCCGCACTATATTAAACTCGTTGGTGATGTGATGGATCTCGATGTATTTAAAAAAGGCCGCGATATCCGCTATAGCAAAGATTTTGAAGAAGAAGGCATCAATGTAAATTTTGTAGAGCAAGCCGAAGAAGACAAGATCATCGTTCGCACTTATGAAAGAGGCGTGGAAGATGAAACCTATTCCTGTGGCACCGGCGTTGTCGCATCGGCACTGGTCTGCTATCACAATGAAAATGGATTTAACGATGTAGGTGTAAAAACACTGGGCGGCAATCTCACCGTGGAATTTGATCGTCTCGACGACGAAAAATATACCAATATCTGGCTTACAGGCCCTGCGGAGAAGGTGTTTGAGGGAAGCGTGGAGATCAAATAATACCAGATGTTAATTGAATCAATTATGAGTGATGAATTATGAATGATATAGCAGGATGTATCCGATCTTTTTATCAATTCATAACTCATAATTCATAATTCTCCCCCATCCACCTAACTTTACCGCGTGATACACTACTTCAAAAATATCAATCATCGCACGGTAGAAGTCGACAAACCGGAGGAAGGCACCTGGATCAATGTGCTGCCCCCGCTGAAACAGGAGGAGTTTCATGAGCTGTCCGAAAAACTCGAGATCCCTCTCGACTTCCTGACCGATTCCCTCGATATCGATGAGCGGAGCCGCTTTGAAAAAGAAGATAATGTGCGCCTGATCGTGATCAAAGTGCCGACCGAGAATAATTCCTTCAACGAAAGCGATGCCTATTATATCACCATCCCTATCTGCATCATTCTTACGCACAACCAGATCCTGACGGTCAATTCTTTCGAGAACCCGGCGATCAAGAAGTTCCTGAATACCTTCCAGAACCGTCACCCCGATAAGAAAAATATGATGGTGCTGAAGATATTCGAGAAAGTAGTACAGAATTTCATGGAACAATTGAAAGAGATCAACCAGCGCCGGAATATCCTCGAACAAAAATTATATGATGCCAGCCGGAATGAACACCTGCTCCAACTGATGCGCATCCAGAAAAGCCTGGTGTATTTTGTAACCGCTCTTCGTTCGAATGAACTGGTATTTATGAAACTGGAACGCACCAATTTCCTCGGTCTGCATGACGAGGAAAAAGAAGTGCTGGAAGACCTGATCGTGGATAATGCGCAGGCGCTGGAAATGGCGAATACGTATACGAATATCCTGAGCAGCACACTCGATGCTTTTGCCAGCATCATCGCCAATAACCAGAACGAGGTGTTGAAAAGGCTGGCGGTGATCACGATCGTATTATCATTTCCTGTATTGATCTCGAGCATATTCGGAATGAATGTACCCAGCGGGTTTGAACATTCTTCTTATGCATTTTATATCGTTGTATTTCTTTCGCTGGTGATCTCCCTGATCATCGGCTGGTTATTTCTCCGTAAAAAAATATTCTGATGCATTTCTTCAATATTCGCGTGTATGGCATCCTGGTGAATGAAAAGAAACAGGTGCTGGTAAGCGATGAGTATATCCGTGGTAATTATTTTACCAAATTTCCCGGCGGTGGACTGGAGTTTGGAGAAGGCACCCGCGATTGTCTGGCAAGAGAGTTCATGGAAGAGATGAACCTGAAAGTGGAAGTGGGTGAACATTTATATACCACCGATTTTTTCCAGATGTCTGCTTTTAACCCGGAGCACCAGATCATTTCCATCTATTATGCTGTCAAAGCACTGGAACCAATCGCCGTGCCACTGCGTGATAAACCTTTTGATTTCGATGAAGTGCAATTAGCGGTGTATGCAGAGAAGAAGGAGACGGAAACGTTCCGGTTTATTGATTGGAATGAGTTTTCTTCAGCATCTGTTTCATTACCGATAGATAAGATCGTGGCAGACATGGTGAAGAAATCGTAAGATTTCATCCTTTGTGTGAAATCAGTTGCCACGGATGACGGATTGCTTTACTTCGTTTTTTTACCACATAGGCACATAGAAACATAGGTTTCACATAGGATTTTGAGAACTCACATCTAACACCTAAAATCTAACACCTATCACACGCCACTACTCCCCCATCGCCTCTTTCTTCATCTGCACGGCCACCTCATGTCCCACATATTTTTCAATCCGCTTTTCCGCTATGTAAATAACCGGTGTCAAGATGATCGCCATGGTAGCTTTATAGATGTAGTTCACCACGCCGATCGCCAATATCTGCTGCCAGGTAAAGACCCCGCTGAAAGCAATGAACAATACGATATAGCTATCCACCAGTTGCGATACCAGCGTGGAACCCGTGGCCCGTAACCATATTTTTTTATCACCGGTAACTTTTTTGATCTTATGGAATATGTATACATCCACCAACTGGCTGACTAAAAAAGCGACCAGGCTGCCGATGATGATACGCATACCCTGTCCGAAGATGCCATTGAAAGCATCCTGCATATTCGGGATATTCGATTGCGCCGCCTGGCTGCCGACCCAGAAGTCGGCTGGTGGCACATGGATCGCTGCATAATACATCAGGAACGCATACGAGATCAGTGCAATCGCGGTAAAGGATATTCTTCGCACCGCTTTCGGACCATAATATTCGTTGACGATATCTGTCATGATAAACTCCAGCGGCCAGAGCAATACCCCACAGGTGAGGCTGATCGATAAACCGGATTGCCCGAACAAGGTAAAACTGGATGGAGCAAACCCGAATAATTTTTCGAGTGAAAATATTTTGGTACCGATCGATTCGGCGATCAGTGCATTGCAGCAAAAGAAAGCTGTCATTCCCAAAAAGAGTTTGGTCGGTTTATCTTTGATGATAGTATGGATCATTGAAATAAAAGATATAAAGTATAAGGATCAATAAAAAAAATACATTGGCAGTGACCAGCCAGCCTGGTACATAGATGGTCAGTTTTTTTTTGATCACCAGCACGGCGAGATAACAGAAATTGGTGACCGGAACGATCAGCAAACCGATAAAATAACCGATAATGATAATGGTCGAGGAGATCGCCTCATCATGCGCCCAGTCCTTTATCAGCAATGAGATGGACAAGAGGAAAAAAATGCCGCAAATAAAGGCCAGTCGGGACAAAAATAATAGCCAGCGCATCAGGGATTTTCGTCTAAAATAGCATTATTTTGTCAGCCTAATATCACTGATCTATGAATAAGGACCTGTTCCGCAAGATTTTACCCCACCTCATTGCATTTTTGGTTTTCCTGATCGTAGCGGTTGTGTATTGCAGACCGGCCCTGGAAGGTAAAGTGCTTTACCAGCATGATATCACGCAATGGAAGGGCTCCATTCAGCAATCAGAGATCTTTAAACAACAACATGGCCATCCGCCTTTGTGGACCAATAGCATGTTCAGCGGCATGCCCACGTTCCAGATCGGCGCCCCGGGTAATAATGTGGTGCCGGGATACATTCATTCGATCCTGACACTCGGATTGCCCGCTCCTATCCAGTTCTTCTTTCTTTCCTGTATCTGCTTTTATTTTCTTTGTCTTATACTTCGCATCAATCCTTATGTCGGCATCATGGGTTCGCTCGCGTTTGCGTATGCCACTTATGATCCCGTAATCATCGTAGCAGGTCATGCGACCAAGATGTGGACGATGTCGTATATGCCCGCCTTGCTGGGTTCCCTGCTATTGATCTGCCGGAAAAATTACTGGACAGGCACTGCCCTCACTGCTGTATTTTCTTCCGTGATGATATCGATGAATCACCCGCAGATCGCCTATTATTTTTTTATCACGATCGGCATCATGACGATCTTCTATATCATTTACTGGATCAGGGAAAAAGAATTTAAACACCTTACCTTCTCTCTCGCATTGATGGCGGTGGGTATTGTCACCGGTCTGCTGGTGAATGCCGTCAACCTTTTATCGACTTACGAGTACCAGAAAGAAACGATACGCGGAGGTGGTTCGGCCATTACCGATAGCATAACAGCGAAAGCACCGCCACAGACCGGCCTGGATAAAGATTATGCATTTAGTTACAGCGCCAATATTTCCGAGCCGCTCGTTATGATCGTGCCACGGATGCTCGGTGGCAGCGCCGGCAGTTATGAAGAAGTGAGCCAGGAAAGCTCCAAAGCCATAGAAGCCTATGCCGGCTTACCCAAAGAATTGCAGCAACAATTATCACCCTATCTCCGCTGGTATTGGGGCGGCATCAGCCAGGACGGCTATTTGGGTGGAACAGCAGGACCTCCTTATGCTGGTGCTGTAGTTTGTTTTTTGGCGATCGTGGCCTTCTTCGTGATCGACAAGAAATATAAATGGTGGATGCTGGCCGCGATCGCCTTTACGATCCTTATGTCATGGGGTTCTTATTTCAAAGGGTTCAATTATTTTCTTTACGATCATTTTCCTTTCTATAACAAATTCCGTGCGCCTTCCATGGCGCTGGTGATACCACAGCTATTGTTACCGGTACTGGTAGTATTGGGTGTGAATACGTTTATCAGTACCACCGATAAGAAATCACTGTTGCCGGCCTTCAAAAAAGGATTGATCGCTACCGGTATTGTATTCGCGATACTGTTTATGTTGTATATCAGTTTCAGCTTCCTGGCCCGTGGCGATAGCGAGATCCTGAAACAGGCCCGCAACTCACAGCAGCCCCAATTGTATGATGCCGTCAAATCATTTTTCGATGGATTGGTTGCCGACCGCAAAGGATTGATGCTGGGAGATATTTTCCGTTCGCTTGGATTTATTGCCGTAGCAGCAGCTATATTGTTTGGTTTGATCAAAAATTCTATTAAACCCCTGCTGGCAACGATATTGCTGACCGCGTTTGCTTTTATCGACCTGATCGTTATCGATAGTCATTACCTGAACAGCGATATGTTCCAGGAAAAAACAGAGAACGAAGGCACGTTCCAACTGACCAGCGCCGATAACGAAATACTGGCGGATAAATCCTATTACCGTGTATTCAATGTTTCGGGTGATGCGTTCGCGGAAGCCATCACGTCCTATCATTATAATTCGATCGGTGGTTATCACGCCGTAAAGCTGCGGGTGTACCAGGACCTGATCGAGCATCCATTCGGTCGCCAGCCTAATATGGCGGTATTGAATAGGCTGAATACAAAATATTTTATTCAGAAAGACGGGAATGGCCTGACACAAAAATACCAGCGTAATGAAGGTGCGCTTGGACCTTGCTGGCTGGTTAGCCATATCAGCTTTGTAAAAAATGCCAATGAAGAAATGGCGGCGCTGGACAATTTCAATCCCAAAGACACAGCGATCGTGCAGGAATCGTATAAATCATCCATTCCGTTTACACCGGTAGCTGACAGCACTGCTACATTGACGATGGCAAAGAATGAGAATGATGTGATCACCTACGATTTTAATGCAGCAACCAACCAGTTTGCCGTGTTCAGCGAAGTCTATTACAAAGCCGGCTGGACAGCTACGATCGATGGCAAGGAAGCGCCGATCGTGAAAACGGATTATGTGCTGAGAGGATTGGCGGTACCTGCAGGCAAGCATAATATCGTATTCAAATTCGAGCCACAGGGATATTTACTGGGAGAAAAGATCACGACCATCTTCACGATCATTATGATCGTATTAGTGGTCGCTGCCGTGGGTATGTATTGGATGAAAAGAAAGAGCAAGTAGGCTAATCAATTTTAAGAGTTAAGAATTATGAATTATGAATGGATTCCCTCCATTCATAATTCATAATTCTTAATTAACCATTTCTTAACTCTCCCAACTACATACATAGAATACAACTTCGTTCATGAAAATACTCAGCATTGCCTGGTATAAGATATTACCTGCTGTATTTGGCGGACAGAAAGGGATTGCCGGGTTTAATGCACATCTTTCGCGTCGTTACCCGCTTACCTGTCTTTGCTCAGTAAATAACGAACCTGGTAATGATACTCCTTATAAAGTCATTCCACAGTTGCCTGTCAGCAAAACACAATTTCTCAACCCGTTTTGCTGGAAGAAGATCATAGCGATTGCAAGACAGGAACAACCTACACATATCATACTCGAACATCCTTATCATGGGATCGCTGCTTACCAGGCCGCTAAAAAAACAAAAGCGGTATTAGTCCTTCATTCCCATAATATCGAATCGGAAAGGTTCCGGCAAATCGGAAAGGTGGGTTGGCGCTTATTGCAGCGGTATGAAAAATGGATCCATCGCAAAGCAGGGATCGTATTATTTAAAACGACGACTGACCGGGATTTTGCCATCACGCATTTTGATATCCCCGAAAGCAAGTGCCGGATCGTACCGTATGGTATTGAGAAAAAGGAGTTGATGAATAAAACGACGGCGGCTACCCTGATCCGCCAGCGGCATTCGATCCAACCGGGGGAAAAGATATTGTTATTTGCCGGCACACTTGATTATGCCCCCAATGCCGATGCTGCCGAAGCGATCTATCAAAATATAGCGCCCTTACTGGAACAACAGGGCCTTACTTACCGGGTCATTATCTGTGGCAGGAATAAGAATAGCCGTTATCAATACCTGGAAAAACTAAACCACCCGCTGGTGATCCGTACGGGTGAAGTCACCGATATCGATACCTATTTTTCGGCAGCAGATGTATTTATTAATCCTGTATTACAGGGCAGTGGCATCCAGACAAAAAACATAGAAGCGCTTCAGCATCATTGCAACCTGGTTTGCTTTGAGAATATGGCGGATGCCGATATGCTCGCGGTAGCCGCTGAAAAAATATTTACTGTTCCGCCCGGCGAATGGCGGGAGTTTGTACAGCAAATACAGGAAGCGACAGTCAATTCTGAACCAACACCGGAATCGTTTTTTGGATATTATGAGTGGGAAAGGATTGTTGAGCAGCTCACCATGGAATAAGGAATAAAAAATAAGGAATGAGAAAGTAACTGCCCGAAGACTGCCACTTTCTCATTCCTTATTTTTTGTTCCTTATTCCTTATTTATCTTCTTACTTTGCAGATCGTATATGAAACCAACCCTTTCCGTAGTAACCATTTGCTTTAATAACCTGGCGGAACTGATCACCACCTGTGCCAGCGTGGATGAACAAACAGTTTTGCCGGACGAGCATCTTATTATCGACGGATCGGTGAATGAGGAGATCCTTCACTGGTTGCAGCAACAGCCTCAGCCTTCTTACCGCCGCTGGATACATGAAAGAGACAAGGGTATTTCGGATGCTTTCAATAAAGGGTTCACCAACGCCCGCTATGACATCATTCACTTACTCAATTCCGGTGACCGGTATACCGGCAAGCACTCTATCGAAACCGTGTTGAATACACTCACAGCCGACGATTCCCTTATGTGGGTACATAGCCGTTACATTCAGCACCGGGGCGGCAGGGATATTACAAGCGGGGTGCCATTTGATAAGGACCAGCTTTGGAAAGGCATGCGAACCGTGGCACACCCGGGTATGTTTATCAAAAAACAGGTGTATGACCGTTGTGGTGTATACAATATCAATTATAAAATCGCGATGGATTATGATATGCTGGTGAGAATGCGGGACGAGAAATTCCGGTTTATCCCCGAAGCGCTGGTCTATTTTGCCCCGGGTGGCGCGAGTGACCTGCAAATGAAAAAAGGACTGAAGGAAGTCAAACAAATTTACCGGCAACATATCGGCTATAGCATTAAACAAAATCTATGGCAATGGCGGCAACTTCTCCTGGCTGCATTTATGAAGACCCTCTTAGGTAAAATGTGGTTTAAGAAGAGACATCAATGAGGTGTTAGGTGTTAGGTGTGTTATATCTTTATATTCAGTAGCAATCTTTTGTATTACTTTTTACAACAAGTATCTTTGCGGATTTCTTTAACACCTAACACCTAAAACTTAACACCTGACACTATCTTAAATCTTGCTATTTTTACGGCTTTTAAGGGGCAAAACAATATATAAATGGCTGTCATCAGGTTACAGGAGATCGAATTAAATAAATTATCGCTGGGAGATTCTTTTGGAAAGGTGTTTACCTGGAACGGAAAACTGTTCCGCGGCATCTACCCGGAATGGGAGACACTTTCCCGCGAATTGTTTTCTTCCGGACTGATCGATGCCCTGTATGCAAAAAAGCTGATCCCCCGCACCACTATCACCGATCTGCAGGTAGAAGGATTTGCCCTGGTGATCGAACATGAACGCATCCCTTCCGTCAGCTACCCGCATGAATGGAGTTTTACCATGCTGAAAGATGCCGGCATCTGTGTAATGGAAGTGAATAAACTCGCTCTTGAATTTGGCTATGAAACAAAGGACTGCCACGCTTATAACGTGGTCTTTCATAATAATCATCCCGAGTTTGTCGATATCGGCAGTTTTGTAAAAACCGATGAAGCAAATGTAAACCTGCTCTGCTATGAAGAATTCCTAATGGATTATTATCACCCGTTAAAGATCTGGCAAAAGGATTATTATACAGCTAAACGAATCATTGCCGATGAAACAGGTTTGCTGCCGCATTTTTCTTATTATAAAGTCAAGTACGGGTTCCCTTTTAACCGCTTGTTTTATTATTCCGATAAAGCCCGTAAAGGCGTATTCAAATTATATAATCATCCAAGCGGGAAAAAATGGCTGAAACCGGTAACGGCGAAACGAAAAAAGAAACAGGCAGATCGATTGATCCGCAAGATCAGTAAGCTATTTGCAGGCGGTCAAAAATCCACCTGGGATAATTATCATACCGAATACCTCGATGCAGCCGGTGAAGTGGTAAGGACCACACCCCGTTTTGATGTGATCGCCGACCTCATCAAACAATATAATATCAAAAGCATTACCGAGCTGGCGGGCAACCAGGGTGTGATGTCGAAGATCATCCTCAAAAAAGCGCCCACGGTAGAAAAGATCATTTGCACCGATTATGACGAGAATGCGATCGATGGCTTGTATGCTTCGATCAAGAATAAACCGCTGCAGGACCGGATCACACCAGTGGTATTGAATTTCATGACCCCTGTTCCGAATTATTTTGGCAATAAGCCGTATGACCGGTTTGCGTCGGAATGTGTACTGGCATTAGCTGTTACACACCACCTGATATTAACACAGGGATTCAATATCGACACGATCATTGCTACTATCCGATCCTATACCACGAAGTATGCAGTGATCGAATTTATGCCAAAGGGATTGTGGGATGGAAAGGGTGCGCCGCCATTTCCTGACTGGTATACCAAACAATGGTTTGCCGAACATCTCAGCAAGCAATTCACGATCCTTTCGGAACAACAAACGGAAGAAAACAGGATCACGTTTTTTTGCAGTATCGTCTAATAATTCAAAATTCAAGAATCAAAATTCAAAAAAAGATTTCGAAGATTGTAATCCTTTTGAATTTTCACTTTTGATTTTTGATTTTCAATAAATGGGTCTCTTACATAAAATAATCAACATCGTTTACCGGAAGAGGAATCCACCGGACTGGATGGCGCTGCGCCGGACCACACCGTTTGAACCGGATTTTGGTTGCAACAGGGGCACACCGATCGACCGGTATTATATTGAGCAATTCTTAGCGGCTCATCAATCACATATCCGGGGTACGGTAATAGAGATCGGGGATGATGTATATACAAAGAAATTCGGGCAGTCTGTTACTAAGTCAGAAGTATTGCATTATGATAACAGTTCACCCAAAGCAACCATCATCGGCGATTTAACCCAATCAGCGGGATTGCCAACGGGTATTGCCGATTGCTTTATCTGTACACAGACATTGAATTTTATTTTTGATTACAACAGCGCGGTGAAAGGCATCCGGCATTTGTTGAAGGAAAATGGAGTGGCGCTGATCACGGTCGCGGGTTTGTGCCAAATATCAAAATATGATTATGACCGCTGGGGAGATTTCTGGCGGTTTACCGAGCAATCGATCCGCAAGATCATGGAACAGCATTTTGATCCTGCGCAACTGGAGATCAGTTCTTATGGCAATGTACTGGCCGCCACTTCGCTGCTGCATGGCATTACGGTGGAAGATATTACGAAAGCTGAACTTGATACCCGCGATGAAGTGTACCAGGTTGTGATCAGCGTAGTAGCAAAAAATAAAAAGGCATGATCAGAAAAATAGCA
Organism: uncultured Bacteroidota bacterium; assembly: GCA_946479615.1. Next base: position 21,468 of record CAMLGR010000001.1, read on the forward strand.
AGACGTTTATCGCCACAATACCTGCGCTTTTATAATTTCCTGCGCCGGGCCAAAAGAATACCGCGCTATAAAAAAACGCGTGTGTCTTTTCCTGGCTACCAACTGGAAGTGGCGGATATGCTATCCTTTGCCTGGCAATACTGGGAGATCATCCTGAAGGAATGTTATGCATTCAAAGCCGGCAACAGCAAACCCCTGATCATCGATTGCGGTGCGAATATCGGTTTGAGCGCTTTGTATTTTTCTAAATTATATCCCGGTGCTGTGATCAAAGCCATTGAAGCGGATCAGACCATTGCCGGTATCTGTCAACATAATATAATAGCAAACAAAGCGGGGAATGTGGAACTGATCGCGAAAGCAGCCTGGACAAAGAATGGATTCATCTCTTTCAATTCCGAAGGCGCCGATGGCGGCCGCATCAGCGATGATAAAACAACGCAGGTAGCCTGTATGGATTTCAATGAATACCTGCAACAATTCCCGGCCATTGATTTTTTAAAAATTGATATCGAAGGCGCCGAAACGGAAGTGATCAAACATATAGCAGAACAGGTTAAAAAGATCCGGTATTTTTTTATCGAATACCACTCCTCTCCTGCCAGCCGCCAGCAACTGGGCGATATTTTACAAATCCTGGCTGATAATGGGTTCCGTTATTATATCGAGGACCTGCATAAAAAGAACCGGCCATTTCTGAATGAATCCGGAGCCGATCCGTTTGACCTGCAATTAAACATTTATGCACACAATACCCAATTTTGAATCGGCACCAGCCAGGTGGTTGCGCAAACTGAATAATTTCCCAAAAAGGTATTTATCACATACCAAAGTGTTGTTGTATCACCGGATAACGAATTTAGCCAGCGATCCGCTGGAATTATCGGTCACACCGGAAATATTTCATGAACAATTGACCGTGCTGAAGAAGAAGTATGCGATCATTTCTGCCGATGAATTTGCTGATTCCTTATTGAAAAGAAAGAAAATAAAGGGTCAAACCATCCTGATCACGTTTGATGATGGCTATGCCGATAATTTACTGGAAGCAGTACCCGTACTTGAATCATTGAAAATTCCCGCCCTGTTTTTTATCACTACTTCACAGCTGAATACGGATAAATTATTATGGTGGGATGAACTCGAACAACTGGTACTTGACGGATCAACCTTACCCGACGAGATCAGTTTTGCCGAAGATATCCTGGGAGAAACGCAGCAGGTATTTGCCTGCAACGACCGGCAGGTATTATATGATCACCTGCATGATCTGTTGAAATATGCGACACTGGAAAAACGGAACCGCATACTTGATGCATTACGATCACAGATCATTGTCAGTTCAACCCCGCGGAACAATTACCGTCTTTTGACACATGAAGAATTACAAACATTGTCCCGCTCGGCTTATGCCACGATCGGTGCGCATACGGTCAATCATACCAGTTTAGGCATACAGGAACCTGTGATCCAGGAATATGAATTATCAGCCAGTAAAAAAGAACTGAAGACACTCACCGGCAAACCAGTCAATTATTTTTCTTACCCTTATGGCAGTGTCCGCGATCTGAATGATACGACTGCTACACTGGCTGCGAAGGCAGGATTCAAATTGTCGTTTACCAACTATTATGGTTTTGCCACGATACATACTTCCAATCACAAAATTCCACGTATTTTGGTACGCAATTGGAACAGCGATCAACTGCTGAAACAGGTAAACAAGTTATTTTAATGAAGATCCTTCATATTACGACCAGTACAAGCGGTGGCGCAGGAGTGGCCTGTATACGTCTGCACCAGGGATTGCTGAGCAAAGGGATCTCTTCGCATGTACTTTGCCTGAAGGATTATGCAAATACCGCAGCGACAGTGCCGGGCATACATGAATATGCCAGCGGTTTTCTTTCCACTTATATCCGTAAAGGAAAGACCTGGTTATACGATAGAAAATTAAAACAACAATTAAAAAATCAACCCGAAGGATACGAGGTCTTTTCTTCTATTCATACTTCGTTTGATATTACCAGTCATCCTGTTTATAAAGAAGCAGATATCATTAACCTGCACTGGGTATCGGGGTTTATGGATTATACCTCTTTCTTTAGAAAGAATAAAAAGCCTGTGGTATGGACCATGCACGATATGTTTCCTTTTACCGGTGGTTGTCATCATGCTGATAATAATACCGGTTTTGAAACAGATTGCGGGTATTGCCCCCAATTACAGGGAACGCTAAATCCGAAATTTGCCTTTCAACAATTAGCTGAAAAGAAAGCGGCGCTGGCTGATAAAACATCTTTACATATCGTTACGCCTTCGCAATGGCTGTATAATTTATCCATAAAAAGCGCGCTGTTCAAAAACTATCCACATACAGTGATCAACAATGGTGCGTCTACAGAAATTTTCAATAGTAAAAAAAGAGAGGCTGCCCGCGCAGAACTGGGATTACCTGCCGGTAAAAAGATCCTGCTCTTTGTTGCGCAATCTGTCAATAATAAAAGAAAAGGCATTCATCTTTTATGGAAAGCATTGCAACAGGTAAAGACAAAGGATATATTATTATTATCGGTGGGTAAAGAAGATGACAGGATGCCTGCTGATTTTTTATACCAGCAAATGGGTACGATCACCGACCCGGAAAAGATCGCCCTGGTATACCAGTCTGCCGATGTGTTTGTATTACCTTCCCTGGCGGAGAACCTGCCGAATACGATCGCTGAATCTTTATTATGCGGAACACCCGTGATCGCATTCGCCGTAGGTGGCATACCCGAAATGGTAATGAATGAAGAGAATGGATATAGCCTGCCTCCCGATCCTGTGCAACTGGCGGCTGCCATCGACCGGTTTTTTTTACAGCCTGGCCAGTTCAACCGCCATTCCATTGAAGAAAATGCTTTTAAAAAATATAATTTAGCAACCCAGGCCGGTGCATATATGGAAGTGTATAAAAAGATAATGACGACCGCTGTTGCGTGATCATTGACCTTAACCATTATTAGTTGAAACCTCTTAGCTTTATCATCATCACGTATAACCGTCCCGCAGATATGCTGGAACTGTTGCAGAATATCAGCCAGCTTGACCAAGCTGGTGAATTGCTGCAGGAAGTCATTGTAGTAAATAATGCCTCTACCGAAGATTACAGCAAGGTGCGGGAATATATCAGCCAGATCCCTGCTTTACCCATAAAATATTTTGATGCCCCCGGCAACCTGGGTGTTGCCAAAGGAAGAAATTATGCGATCACCAAAAGCACCGCTCCCCTGCTGATCATGCTGGATGACGATGCCGTATTGCAGAATAAAGATTGCCTGGTAAACCTGGTCAGGGAATTTGAAACGTCCAATACCAGTCGTCCCAAAGCGATTGTATCGTTCAAGGTATTATACTATGATACCCTGGAAATGCAGGTCAATGGTTTGCCTCATAAGAAATATAACGAGTACAAGGACAAATCTTTTTTTGAAACCTATTTCTATGCCGGTGGCGCACATGCGGTAAGACGTGAAGTGATCGACCGGCTCGGCGATTACCCGGAGGATTTTTTTTATGGCATGGAAGAGTACGATCTCAGTTACCGCATCATCGATGCCGGTTATACGATCGTGTACAGCGATGGCGTGGTGATGTTACATAAAGAATCTCCATTGGGACGCAAACCCAAAAAGATAAAGCTGCGGATGATGTGGGTGAATAAAAGCAAAGTGGCCTGGAGGTATTTACCCAAAAAATATTTTTATAGTACTGCGTTCATGTGGTCGCTGCAATACCTGCGGATAACCGGGTTCAATATCGGTGGATTTATGAAAGGATGGAAAGAATGTTTTCGTATTCCGGCTACGGAAAAAAGAACACCGGTGAGCGAAGCCACTTTATCTTATCTCAGGGAAGTAAAAGCCAGGCTTTGGTATTAAATGTGGAATTAAGAATTAATAATTACTAATGGGTTTCCTTCATTCATAATTATTAATTCTTAATTCCTAATTCTTAAAAGGCCGCGGAGATCAAACAGTAACCGTTTCTATGGCGGATAAGAAAAGTTCTAATCCTTTTCGTTTTCTTTCATCCAGCACATAACTCAGGTGAAGGGTATAATATTTTTTCAGATCGTACAGATCGAATGGTGTATTTGCCACGATCTCATCGATATGTTGCAATCCTATCGCATTGGCGCTATCAAAAGCAGCGATGAACTCATCAGGCAGCGGTTTTGTACTCACCCAGGCAGCAAATACAAATGGCAATCCCGTGATCGCTCTCCATTCTGAACCGAGGTCATAGATAAACGTAGAGATCTTCCGTTGTTCCAGTGCCCGGTCCCCGATGACCAGTCCGGCCGTTGTACCTTTTATTTCTTTCCGGTAATTTTCATCCACCGCCTGTATGATCTCGGGGTTGATACCCCAGGATTCTTTCATCAGCCATTTCAACAAGGCAACCGAAGACCGGCTCTGGTAATCGAGATATACTTTTTCGATCTGGTTCATCGGCACTTCGCTGAACAGGCAAACAGAAGCAATCTCGCCTTCGGCGCCGATACAATAATTACCGATGATATACCAGGAAGGCAGTTCGGGAATAGCGGCAACAGGGATCAGTCCCAGGTCTATTTCATCATCTGCCAGCATCTGTGCGAGCCGTGCAGGATGAGCGCCAATTAATTCGATTGTATGATTGATCGGGGGTAGTTCCAAACCATAGAGCAATGGTTTTGTATTCAGGTAGTTAACAATTCCAACCCGGATCTTCCTGTTCTCCTGCCCCGGAAAGCTGTTATTATCTTTCATTACTACAGGTTGCGTTCTTTATCTTTGCCGCAAAGATAGATTATAGTATTTATCGGAGAGTAATACAAAGTATATTCAAAATCAAAAAGTCAAAAATCAACAACCAGTACACGGCAAGGTCTTTACTTTTGAATTTTGAATTTCAACCCAAAACCCCCTAAGTCACTCATGCAACTGACGGCGCTTACAGCTATTTCCGCGATTGATGGCCGCTACCGGAAGCAGGTTCAGCATCTCGATGAATATTTTTCCGAATACGCCCTGATGAAATACCGGGTACTGATCGAAGTTGAGTACCTGCTTTTTCTTCATAAAAAGGAATTTGTCAAACTGCCCGGCAAAACGATCAAATACCTGCATAAGCTTACCGAGGATTTTGGTCCGGAAGATGCACAGGAGATCAAACAGATCGAGTTCATCACCAACCACGATGTAAAAGCCGTTGAATATTTCTTAAAGAATGAAGTGGAAAAGAATGGCGGCAGGAATGCCAAGGAATGGATCCATTTCGGCCTGACCTCGCAGGATATCAATAATACCGCCGTGCCACTGTCCTGGAAACACGCGATCGAATATGAATACCTGCCTTCCCTGCTCAACCTGAATACACAGTTGAAGTTGCTGGCCAAAGAATGGAAGGATATTCCCATGCTGGCGCATACACATGGACAACCCGCCAGTCCAACACGTGTCGGCAAAGAAGTAATGGTATTCGTGGAAAGGATCCAGAACCAGATCGAACAGTTTATTGGCATTCCCTTCACCGGGAAATTTGGTGGCGCCACCGGGAATTTCAATGCGCATACGGCGGCTTTCCCGAAAACAGACTGGATCAAAATGGGAAATGAGTTCATGGAACAGATCGGTCTCAGCCGCCAGCAATTCACCACGCAGATCGAACATTACGATAACCTGGCCGCTCATTTCGATTGCATGAAACGGATCAATAATATCCTGCTGGATTTTTGCCGGGATATCTGGACTTATATTTCGATGGATTATTTCAAACAAAAAACAAAAGCCGGCGAAGTAGGTTCTTCGGCCATGCCGCATAAGGTCAATCCCATCGATTTTGAAAATGCAGAGGGCAATTTCGGTATTGCCAATGCCCTGTTCGAACACCTGGCTGCCAAATTACCGGTATCAAGATTGCAGCGCGACCTGACGGATTCGACCGTATTGAGAAACCTCGGTGTCCCCTTCGCTCATACCATCATCGCTTTCCGGTCCATTGAAAAAGGCCTGGAAAAATTGGTAATCAATAAGCATAAAATGGAAAATCACCTGGAGGATAACTGGGCAGTGGTTTCGGAAGCCATCCAGACGATCCTGCGCCGGGAGAATTATCCCCAGCCTTACGAGGCCCTGAAAGATCTGACCCGGGGCAATCGTTCGATCGACAAAAAATCGATCCACCAGTTCATCGACGGGTTAAAGATTGATACTGAATTGAAAAAAGAATTGAAAAGAATCAGTCCTCATAATTATACCGGAATAGTGGCTAAATTCTGACCGCTGGTATTCCTTTAGCACAGTATTTGATTTTTACTGGTCATGAAACTTCTCGCATTTATCATCCTGGCCAGCATCTCGCTGCCGGCTTGTGAAAAGAACAAAGACAGTGATACCATCGTACTCGACGGCGCGTATAGCGGCACGTTCAGTCGCACCGGTATGGCTACCTCCAATGTGTTATTGCATTTTTCGAATAGCAGTTTTGATGGAACCAGCGATACCGGCAAATACCCGGCTATCTGTCATGGTAGTTTTGAAACCGATGAACATAATATTTCCTTTGCCGATGCCTGTACATGGACCGCTGATTTTGACTGGACACTGATCCTTAACGGGAATTATTCTATCGATCTCACCAGTGATGATCTTATCCGGATCCGGCGTAGCAACGGAAGTGTTACGGATGAGTATTTGCTGAGGAAAGTGACACGATAATAAATAAGAATGTAAAATCTAAAATATAGAATGTAAAATGTAAAAGGGCTGTCTGGACCTTAGAATGATTTCTTTTTACATTTTAGATTTTATATTCTACATTCTACATTTCTCATTCCTTATGTATCTCCGACGTATAATGAAACGCTATCTCCGGGTTATTGGTCTTTTCGGTATTGAGAAACCATTCACTTTGAGCGAGGTAGATCATGTGACCATCCTTATCGGCCCCGATATTGGCTTGCTTGAACCGTGAAAATTCTTCCAGCTTTTTAGGATCGGTACTGGTCAGCCAGCAGGCTTTGTAAAAAGGAAGGGTATTGAAGATAACAGATGCCCCGTATTCATGTAATAAACGGTACTGGATCACTTCAAACTGGAGCTCACCCACACAACCAATGATCTTCTTATTTCCTCCGAACTGGGTGAATAATTGAGCTACCCCTTCATCCGTAAGTTGCAACAATCCTTTTTCCAATTGCTTGGTTTTCATCGGATCTTTATTCACTACCTCTTTAAATATTTCCGGTGAAAAAGAAGGGATACCGGTAAAGTAAAAATCTTCCCCTTCTGTCAATGTATCGCCGATCTTGAAGTTGCCGGTATCGAATAGACCGACCACATCGCCCGGATAGGCATCTTCGATAATGCTTTTATCACGGGCCATGAAACTATAGGGATTGCTGAAACGGACATCCTTATCCAGCCGCACATGATGGAAATATTTATTGCGTTCAAACCGGCCGGAACAGACCCGTAAAAAGGCGATGCGGTCACGGTGTTTGGGATCGAGGTTGGCATGGATCTTAAACACAAATCCGCTGAGTTTATCTTCTTCCACGTTAACGACACGCGCGGTAGTCTCCCGGCTGCGTGGTGTGGGTGCAATACGGATAAAGGTGTCCAGCATTTCCTTCACCCCGAAATTATTGATCGCACTGCCAAAGAATACCGGGGCTACTTTCCCGGCCAGGTATTTCTCTACATTCAGTTCGCCATAGACACCATCTACCAGTTCCACATCTTCACGGAGCTGTGCAGCATCCTTCTCACCCAGTTTGGCATCGAGCACCTCATCGTCCAGGTCGGAAATGGAGAATGTATCCTCATCGGCAGCCTTGGTATTGGCAGTAAAAAGCAGAAGGTCCTTATCATGAAGGTCATACACCCCTTTGAATTCCTTACCGCTATTGATCGGCCATGTCATGGGGTGAAGGGAGATGGTCAGTTCTTTTTCTATTTCTTCCAGCAGGTCGAACCGGTTCTTACCATCGCGGTCCATTTTATTGATAAAAACGATCACTGGGGTATCGCGCATCCGGCAGACTTCCATCAGGCGGCGGGTTTGTTCCTCTACCCCGTTTACGCTGTCTACCACGAGGATCACACTATCAACTGCGGTTAAGGTACGGTAGGTATCTTCTGCAAAATCCTTGTGACCGGGTGTATCGAGCAGGTTGATCAGGGTCTTATTGTATTCAAAACTCATGACTGAAGTTGCCACCGAGATACCTCTCTGGCGCTCGATCTCCATAAAATCACTGGTCGCATGTTTCTTGATCTTGTTGCTTTTAACGGCTCCGGCTACCTGGATCGCACCCCCGAATAAAAGGAACTTTTCCGTCAGCGTGGTCTTGCCCGCATCCGGGTGACTGATGATCGCAAACGTGCGGCGGCGTTGTATTTCGTTGTGATATTTCATAAAGAAGCGCAAAGGTACGGGAAGCCAGAAAATAAGGAATAAGGAACAAAAAATAAGAAATGTGGAAGTAACAGCCTGAGTACAGCTACTTTCTTATTCCTTATTTTTTGTTCCTTATTTCTTATTTCGTATTATTCTCACCGGTAACGTAAATTTGAATATGCTACGCCAGACCTTCGAAATCATTGCCAGCAGTTTCATCATGGCTATGCAGGAATTGTGGAAGAATAAGCTCCGCACTTTCCTGTCGCTTTTTGGCGTAACCATCGGTATCTTTTGCATTATCGGCGTACTGACCGTGGTACAAAGCCTGGAGTATAATATCCAGAATGAAATAAAATCGCTCGGCACCAATACTATTTATGTCGATAAATGGCAATACGGCGGCGGTCCTGATTATCCCTGGTGGAAGTATGTGAACAGACCGGTTCCGCAATATGCCGAATTAAGAGAGATCGCGGGACGCACTTCCAGTGCCAAATATGCCGCCTTCAAGATCGGCACCAATGATAACGTGGAATACAAAGGCAGTATTCTTTCCAATGTGACTTATTATGGAGTGTCGGAAGATTTTAATGAAATACAACCCTTCGAGATCGGGTATGGACGTTATATCACGGATGGTGAATTCAATCAAGGCAGTAATGTGGTGGTGATCGGCAACGAGATCGGGGAAAAACTATTTGGAGAAGCGGAACTGGCGATTGACAAGACCATTTCCGTACGGGGCAAACAAGCTGTGATTGTTGGTGTGATCAAGAAACAGGGACAATCGATGATCGGAGGATGGAACTTCGATCAAAGTATTATTTTCTCTTATCGCTTTGCCCGGGGACTGATGAATGAATTGAAAGCTGATCCGCTGATCATGGTGCAGGGACACGATAAAGTGACGAGTAAAGCATTGAAAGATGAATTGACCGGTACGATGCGGGCGGTTCATAAATTAAGTCCGACCAAGGAAGATGATTTTGCCCTGAATGATATCAATGACCTTAGTGATTCGATCAGCGAAGCATTTACCGGTCTTAATATTGGCGGCGCGATTATCGGCGGTATTAGTTTGATCGTTGGATTATTTGGCGTGGCGAATATCATGTTTGTATCAGTGCGGGAACGTACCGGGCAGATTGGTTTGAAAAAAGCGATTGGTGCGAAGAACCGGATCATCCTGACCGAATTCCTGCTGGAATCTTCTTTTCTCTGTATCGTAGGCGGCTTGATCGGCCTGGCGCTGGTATTCATTCTTTCCAAAATTCTCAGTGGTGCATTGGGCTTCCCCATATTCATTTCTATCTCCAATATGTTGTGGACACTCTTCATTTGTGTACTGGTCGGTATCATCGCCGGTATTATTCCTGCTTATAAAGCCTCCAAGATGGATCCGGTAGTAGCGATCAGATCAAAATAATGTAGAATGCAGAATATAAAATGTAGAATGTAAAACGCCGGGATGAGTTACTTTTACATTTTATATTCTACATTTTAGATTTTACATTTCTATGATGACAATCCTGGCCATAGAATCTTCCTGTGATGAAACGTCAGCTTCCGTATGCCGGGATGGAAAAATCCTTTCCAATTTTATTGCCAACCAGTCCATTCATGAAAAATATGGCGGCGTTGTACCCGAACTGGCCAGCCGTGCGCACATGCAGAATATCGTGCCGGTAGTAACTGCGGCACTGCAAACCGCCAACTGTCCGCTGCCAACCCTGGATGCTATCGCATTCACCCAATCACCCGGGCTGATCGGTTCTTTACTGGTAGGATCACAATTTGCGAAATCACTGGCGCTGGCGCTTGATAAACCATTGATCGCGGTACACCACATGCAGGCGCATGTACTGGCAAACCTGATCGATGATCCGGCTCCTTCGTTCCCTTTTCTTTGTTTAACAGTGAGTGGCGGGCATACACAGATCGTATTATGCGAATCGCCGATCAGCATGAAAGTGATCGGTGAAACGATCGATGATGCCGCCGGTGAAGCATTTGATAAATCAGCCAAGTTATTAGGACTTCCCTATCCCGGCGGTCCGCTGATCGACAAATATGCACAAACGGGGAATCCGGATCGTTTTAAATTTCCTGAACCGCAGATCGCCGATCTCAATTTCAGTTTCAGCGGATTGAAAACATCTATTCTTTATTTTTTACAGAATGCAGGCAAAAGCAATTTGTATAAAGAAGGATTCATGGCAACGGAAGAAGAGAAACAAACATTCATCAAAGAAAATCTTGCAGATATCTGCGCTTCTATCCAGCACCGGATCATTACTATTTTATTGAATAAGGTGAAAAAAGCGGCGCAGCAAACCAGTATCAAAAATGTTTGCCTGGCTGGTGGTGTTTCGGCGAATAGTGGCTTACGAAAAGCATTGAAAGAACTGGGAGAGAAAAACGGGTGGAACACCTTCATACCAGCATTTCAATATTGTACCGATAATGCGGCAATGATCGCGATCACGGGTTATTATAAATACCTGGAAGGACAGTTTGCTGATCTTTCTGTTACGGCTTCGGCAAGGGCAAACTGGTAGTTTTGTTTCACGCAGCGGACGCAACGGAGCGGCGGCCGTCCTTAATAATGCCGTTGCTCCGCCGCGCCCGCCGCGTGAAACCATATTATTTTTAATCAAACCATGTCATTCAGGTTTAAACAATTTTTGATCGAACAGGAGCATTGCGCTATGAAAGTCACCACCGATGGATGCTTATTCGGTGCGTGGTGTGCGGAGAAGATCAAGGCGCAGTTACCTGTACAAACAGGTGACAAGGAAAAGACGGCACTGGATATCGGCACCGGCACAGGATTGCTCTCTCTCATGATCGCACAGAAAAACACGCAATTACAAATCGATGCCATAGAAATTGACCGCGAAGCTACTGCACAAGCCAATCAGAATATACTGGCTTCTCCCTGGGATGAAAAAGTGCATGTATTTTATGGCGATGCCAGGAACTTCCGGTATCCCTCGAAATATAATGTTATCATCAGCAATCCTCCTTTTTATGAGAATGAATTGAGATCACCGAAAGAGAAAAAGAACATTGCTCATCACAGTGATGAATTAGGATTGAAGGATTTGTTTATGACCACTCATCAGCAACTGGAGGCCGGGGGAATGTTTTATTTTTTATTTCCTTTTAAGAGAAAAGAAGAGATTGAAAGTTTATTGCAGGAACAGGGATTATTTATAGAGGAGATGGTATTGGTCAAACAATCCACGCAGCATGATTATTTCAGGATGATGATTGCGGGCGGATGGGAGAAAAAAGAAATAGTTGTCAGAGAGATGGCGATTAAGGATGTGAAAGACGAATACAGCAGTTCTTTTGTGGAATTATTGAAAGAGTATTATTTGTATTTATAGAAAAAAATCTTTTATATGCTTTTTCACCACGTAGGATCATAGAAACATAGAAATACACACATAGGAATTCTCTGTGAAACCTATGTTTCTATGATCCTATGTGGTGAAAATCAGGCTTCAACATAATCCTTTAAATAAGAAAACTCTTTGGTCAACTTCCCCGCAGCAACAATCGTAGCACGATCGATAATGACCGAACTACCTTTCACCAGATCTTCAAGAATATATTTGATCAGTTGCTCCCCGAAATACCGCGAGGCATCTCTTGGTAATTCATTGGGAAGATTACCGACTGCCATAACATCAATCGTATTGCCGGTATAAGGCGCTGTTTTTTCAAAGCTGGTCTTATCTACTCCATACACCGGATCTTCGATGGTCTGATCGCCCAGGTTGATCGGCACAGAACCATTGATATCATCGGTGATATCGGCAATGGTTTGTACAATAAAATTTTCCGAACTGATATCTGTTTTTTCAAACAGTCGCGGCACATTCTTATCCCAGAACACGCCATTTAATAATATATCCGTTTGCGCTGCATAGGGAAGAAAGGTGCAGGCATATTCTTCGGGGTGATCATGAAAATGCTGACGGCTATACCTTCCTGTTGTTTTATGTGTATAAAGATCGATGCCTTTTAGTTGAGTGTAGACAGGATAAGAAAACCGCCGTTTTAAATAATCATCCGGCTCCACTTCATGTACACCGAGCAGGTTCATGATCTCCAGGATGCCATGCGCTACCCTGCCCGAGCCGGTGACAGCGATCTTGACATTGGGAAGACGAAGTCCAAAATAATTATGGATCAGTTCGCGGAAACTTCTTTGTTTATATACCCGTTCAAGCTGATATAAACCGGTGCGGTTACCATAGGCCATCATGCCATTGTGAGCGCCGACGATCCCTGCAAAAAAGCCAAAGCCGATAATCCGTTGTCCGTCGTCGTGTTCGAGGCATTCATAATCGATCAGGGTGATCTTCTTATCGATGATAGCCCGCAGCATATCGCGGTTATAGGGTTGTTTTTTCTTGGTATGGGAAAAGAAAAGATAGGTTTTACCGGCGATCAGTTGGCGGACAGGAACTTCCTTGATACCAAACAGGATATCGCAGTCGCTGACATCCTCTACTACTTCGGCGCCGGCGGAAACATATTCCCGGTCACTGAAACAGCGGTTGGGGGAAGACTGTACCACAATTTTCACCTGCGGGGCATTTTTTTGTATCCATTTGCATTGGGCAGGGGTCAGCGCCACGCGGTTGTCAGCGGGGATTTTTCCTTCCCGTATTAGTCCGATCCTTATCATAGTTGTACCTTTGCAATCGTTCGTTAATGAAGGACAAATGTAATTTTAAAATTCGGGCTTCGGGTCAATGAACTATTTTGAATTATTTGATATACCGGTACAACTGAAAGTGGATAAAGCAGGTTTGCATACCCGGTTTATCGCCCTGAGCCGGAAATACCATCCTGATTACTTTGCCAATGATGGACAGGAAAAGCTGGCGGAGGTGCAGGAAGTATCAGCGACCCTGAACAAAGCCTATAAAACCTTCCAGGACCCGGATGCGACAATCAAGTATGCATTACAATTAAAGGGATTATTGGAAGAGGAAGAAAAATATACATTGCCGGCTGATTTTTTGATGGAAGTGATGGAACTGAATGAGCAGGTTATGGAGCTGGATCAGTCCGCGGCAGGCAGCCAGCAGCCGGCAGTTAAAGAACTGCAATCGGCTATTAATCATCTTCAAACTGAAATATATGAACCTGTTAAAGAAACTGTGGAGAGTTATCAGGAGGGTGTTACTTCCCAGGAAGCGTTGCTGCGAGTAAAGGAGTACTATTACAAGAAAAAATATCTGGATCGCATAAAGCGTGAATTAGCGGGAAAGCTGTAATATTGCAGCCCTGTTTAAGGTGTTAAATTTTGGGGGGTAGGTTCTAGATGAGAAGAGTTTATGTAGAATACAGATCCTCCTCGTTTAAACCCTACAACTTAACACCTAAAACCAGTCGCCCGGGTGGCGGAATTGGTAGACGCAGCAGACTCAAAATCTGCCGTTCGCAAGGATGTGCTGGTTCGATTCCAGTCCCGGGCACCAAACGTAAACGCTTTGTAAAATCTTACAAAGCGTTTTTAGTTTGAATCAGTTTTGTTCTTTTTGGCTACCCAATATTCAATTGTTGGGAAAGAATAGTTTAGATGGTTCGACTGTCAGCCGCACTATTACCAATACGATGTTAGCAGTTCCTTGCTTTTGTTTATTAGTCCGTTACAGGCTGGTGTTTATATTCCGAATAAACAATAAATGTTTTTCCATCGTAAAGGTAGAGACCTGTTTCTCTCGTACCCACCCAAAGATTTCCGGTTTTGTCTTCTAAAATTGACCAAACCCCTAGATTGGCTAATCCATCTTTTGTTGTAAAACGAGTGAAAGATTTACCATCGTAACGACTAAGTCCAGCACCACCAAACCAAAGGTTTCCCTTTTTATCTTCTATAATTCGGGTAACCATGTCACCGGATAAGCCATCTTTTCCTGTAAAACTTGTAAATGATTTGCCATCATACCGGTAGACCCCACCCCAATTGCTGAACCATATATTACCGTTTTTGTCTTGCAATTGAGGCCATGCCCAATTATGAGCTTTTGGCCTTGGCCCATTTTGAAATAATTCCTTTAGCTTAAGGTTGGTTACAGATTTACCATCATAACGATACACACCTTCAGTACCTCGACCACCAAACCAAATGTTACCTGCTTTATCTTCTAAAATATATTCCGCGTTATTGTTACTGCTCGCAAAGCCACCTGCGGCCTCAGTAATTATAAACGGAGTAAAGGATTTTCCATCATAGATATAAACACCATCGATTGTTGCAAACCATAGTTTTCCGCTTTTTGCTTGCATGATACTGAATATCCAATGAGAGTTGCTATATAAGTGATTCTTGTTGGGAGGTAGGTTTTTTGGCAAAGGAATCCGGATTGTAGCAAATGTTTTACCATCATAAAGACAAAGCCCCGAATCAGTACCTATCCAGATTTTACCATCTTTATCTTCCAAAATGGAAAAAATATTATTACTGATTAGCCCATCGGCCACTAAAAATTGGCGAAACGATTTTCCGTCATATTTATAAAGGCCATTTTCTGTGGTTCCGAACCAAAGATTACCGGCCTTATCCTGTAAACTACATTGAACATTGCCATATCCGGGGTTGCCTATGGTTTTTATAAGTTTGGGATGTGCAACAGATTTTCTAACTGGCCCGTTGCAGGAAGTGTTAAAAAGTAATATTGTCAGAAAAGTAAAAACCTGTACATATTTCATAATTTCTTTAGTTACTTAAGAATTTCAATTAACCTTATTTTTTGCTACGATCTTAATATGGAATTCAATGGAATCCGAAATAGTTTTATCAGCTAAAAGATCATAGAACTTTCCTGAATTATAACGGATATCCCATTTTGTTCGATCAATGACCAGCTTGCCATTCGCTTTGACAATTCCGTCCTTAACTTCCATTTTGGCCGGAAAAGTAACCGGGTGTGTGACGGCTTTAATGGTCAGGTTCCCTGTAATTTCCTTATCCTCAACATTTATTGATGCAACCCTGGTAATGGCAATTGTAGAAATTGGAAATTTTTTAACATCAAAAAAATCAGGACCTTTTAAATGTTCAATAAGTCCACTATTATTCTTATGAGTTTCATCTTCAATTGTATTCATGCCGACCTCAACTGCACCACCCATCAATTGATCGTTTTCAATCATCAATTCGCCTTTCGATATATAGACGTATCCTGAGTGAGAACCAAATGAGTTAGACCCCTTCCATGTCACAACGCTTTCCTTCGTATCTATTACAACATATTTTTCGTTCCCGGCATGTAAGGATATAGAGCCTCCCGGGGCATTATTTTTATTTTCTTCCTCTGCAGTTCCACCGCAACCGAAGAACAAAGGAGCAATAATTAAAACCAGGTAAGAGAGAGATGTTTTATTGTTCATAGTAAAGAAATAATGTCAGATTAAAAATAAATTGTGAAAACCGTTTAATGTATGAGAAGTAGCGATTAAAAAGCACTTCATTCCGATTTGTTCGCTGGCTTTTGTTTATTTCTGTAACATCAGATTTTTCAAATTAATACTTCCACAAAGAATTTCTTGATCGGATACCTCACGGAACGTTCTATTGGAATCCAGTAACTTAATTCGATAAAAAAGATCTGACCCCTTCAGGCTAAGTCCTGTTCGCAATATCCCACTTGCTGCTTCAGTCGTCAGGCTAAGTATTACAACATAAAAAGCACTCGATTCCTTTGGGTTAATAGTTCTTTTTAAAGATGACGGTTTATGAATACTTTCATCTAAAAAAGATTCTATATCAGCCAGACCATAATTAAACAAGGGGGATTTATCAAGTGTCATTGTATCGGGAGGAACCAATATTTTACGGTATTTACCAGGTAAAGAGGGAACCTCATATGAATCTACAGGAAAGTCAATCTTCAATTCTAAAGGATTATCTGTTTCATTGGTTATTCGGGTCCAGAACACAGCATACCTATATACCCCGCCATCAGGGTCAGTGTATTTTATTCCACCTTTAGGAAAGCCGTTTTCTATTATCAGGCGCTTACCGACAGAGCCAGCATACTCATACTTAGAGTTAATATTAGGATCACTAGATTTGGTGGAAGTGACTATGTCTTTGGTTTCGGACTTGATAGTATCTTTAGGTGCGTTTGTTTGGTTTTGTTCACAGGAATTGTTAAAAACAGACATTACAAACAAAGCGCATACTTGTATATTTTTCATACCATATCAATGTTGATCCGGCAATATAACTTTGATACCTTGCAGACCGGTGATTTTGATTGTAAATAAGAATGTAAACTTTGTAAATAAAAAATTGACACCATGCACGTTATGCGAAATCTCTTCTCCGGAAAACGCAAATACCTGTTTGCATTGGTATTGCTCTTTTTTATCTCTGTAATTTGCGTGGCTTTCAATATGAATAGTGACGGTTTTGAAACCTCCCGGAGAGAAATTTTACTCCGCCAGGTCGGACATGAAATACTCCTGCAGTCGGGCGACAGTACATCCCGGGTACTTCCTGTAAAAAAGATTTCCGAAAATGAATACCAGGTCAGCTTTGAGAATCAGCTAACTTTTCAACCCGATTCCCTCGTCAATACCACCCAGCGTTTGTTGGCCAAAGACCCGCTGACAGGTGATTATATTGTTAACGTACTGAACTGTGCAAATGCCAGTGTAGCGTACGGGTATGCTATATCAAAAAATAAGAAAGATGATATTGTAACCTGTTTAGGAAGAAGGCAGCCGATAGCATGTTATATGATTAACATTAAATTTAAACCAACGGGTATAACTTCAGTAAAGAATGGATATTTTTTGGGCGGCCTGTTATTTTTAGGATTTGTTGGATTTATTTTTTTGAGACCTGCTAAGCCGCGGCGGACCTTAGCTGACAGTAAGCACACTGATATGTTCACGTTGGGATCAATGTCATTCGATGCGGAGACCCGTAAGCTCATGATAAACGGAGAGACAGTAGACTTGACCAGGACTGAAACCCGTGTGCTGCGCATTTTTGCGTTGTCGCCTAACGAGGCTATAGAACGAAGCCGGCTACAAAAAGAGATATGGGAGGATGAAGGTGTTATAGTTGGCCGCAGTCTTGATATGTTCATATCAAAACTTAGAAAAAAACTGGAATTGGATCCGAACATCAAAATTGTTGTTATCCGCGGCAAAGGATATAAGCTTGAAATTAACTCTTAAGGAAATCTTCCCGATCCGTCTATAGGTTTGAAGGATTGCTGGCTATACCGCATTAAGAAAGAGGATCAGAAGCAGAGCGCCACCGCCTGTTTTCTGTTCCTCTTTCTGTTTCTCTCCCTGGAGGCAAAGAAGAGAAACAGAGAGGGTGCAATACGATTGATGCGGCATTTGAGAATTCAATGACCCCAAAAAGATGCTATTAAAATCTATGTGAGACCTATGTGCCTATGTGGTAAAAACTACGCAGGACTGATATAGCTTTTACCTGCATGCCGTAGTTCACCACATAAACACATAGGAACATAGATTTCACATAGGGCGCCTTAAACCAATCATGCAATGACCCGGAAAATAGTACCGGAAATTCAGATTACTGTATCAACGACAAGAAGTCTTATTCCTTAGTTTTATTCAAACCAGTTTTGCAATGATGACTAAAGAAAAAGACAGCAGCAGCATTTCTTTCCTGCCTGCTTTGATCCATGTTCTGTTTATTTTTTGCATCTTAACAACTCCAATAGTTTCCAGGGCACAACATGATGCCAGGCCGGGAATACTTGTACTTCAAAATAAATTCGTTCGCTTTTCCTTTGATTCCATTAGCGGTGGTTTAGTATCAATGACCGACCTGTCCAGCGGCGTTGAACACATGAGCAATGCCGGTGGCAAAACACATTTATGGACATTGAATTTCTCCCGTGGCATCGATAAACGAACCGTATCAAACCTTGAAATGCCGGTATCTGCTTCAGCGGTCACTCAATCGAATGACGGCAGCGGCAGCGCCACTTTTACCTGGTCGCACCTGGAATGGGCCGTAGAAAAAGTAAATGCCCGGAAAGGCGTAAATCTTGGTATCGTATCTGTAAAAGTAACGGTTGATCTTCCCGCCACATCCGGTATTGCTTCCTGGAGAATTGCTGTCGATAATAATTCAGATATGTGGGGATTGAATGATATCGATTTTCCCAGTCTCGATGGTTTTTTAAAATCCGGTCAGTATAATATTGCCAAACCCTGGCGGCCGGGACTTCTTTTTAAAAATTGCACGGAAAGAATTTTCGGCGACTATCGCGGCAATGATATGCCGATGCAATTCCTCTGCGCTACCAAAGGCAATAGTTCCGTATATATGGCCACGCATGATCCACAGGGATGGTGGAAGAGTTTTACCCTTGAACCAGGAAAAAATTTCTTTATCAAAGTATATGCAGAAAATATGGGGCGGGAAGGAAGTGATTATAACGCCCCCTTCCCTACTCAACTCGGCGTGTATGAAGGCGATTGGTTTGATGGCTGCAAGATCTACCGGCAATTCGCACTCACCGCTCCCTGGCTTGCCAAAGGAAAATTATCACAACGAACCGATATGCCGCAAACCATGAAGGATATAGGTCTGTGGGCAGAAGTAGGCGCTACTGTGAAATGGCCGGAATCATATCCCGAAGGGAAAAACAGTCCACTATTACTCGAACATCTAAAGATGCAGCAATATTTTGATGTGCCTATGGGTTTTCACTGGATCAGCTGGACAAAAAGCGTATACGATACAGAATACCCGCATTTCTTCCCGGCAAGAGATGGAATTGTTGATCCTATCAAAGAACTCGTGTCGCGCGGGTTTGTGATCATGCCGCATATCAATGGTCGCCTCGCTGATACTTTTAATGATGATTATGATAAGTTCAATCCATTTGCAGCAAAAGATCCGATCGGCAAACCCTATATTGAATTATACGGTCCGTTGCGTGGAAGAATGGCGGCCATGTGTCCCTATACCAGTTTCTGGCAGGATACGATTGCAGAGCTGACCCGCCAGGTAGGTATCCGTCTCGCATCGAATGGAGTTTATCTCGACCAGGTCTGTGCATCCGCTCCTGCACTTTGTTATGATAAGTCACACGGTCACCCGCTTGGTGGCGGGCATTGGTGGGTAGACGGGTACAGGGAGTTATTAAAGAAAGTTCGTGCGGCTGCACATGAGGATGGAAGGAATATGCTGATTGGTTCGGAACAAACATTTGAACAATACATCGATCTTGTCGATGGATTTTTTGAACTGGCTTATGATGGACGTGGCATTCCCATGCTTCCTGCCGTCTATGGCGGATACGCTATTCATTATGGATCGTATCTGAATCTTTCGAATAATACCGACCGTGGTTGGAAGATGCTGAACGGAAGATCCTTTATCTGGGGCAAACAATTGGGCTGGGTGAGCTTCGACTTATTGAAACCGCAATACAGTTCACGCGCGGCTTATCTTAAAACTCTTGTCAAGTACAGGGTGGCGACAAAAAAATTCCTGGAGTATGGAGAACTGGTGGGCACGATCAATCATACAGAAACAGTCACCGAAACATGGAATGTAAAAAGTGCAGAGAGCAAAGCTACTTTACCTGTTATCCAGGGAACGATCTGGAAAGCGGAAGATGGTACACTCGGCGTATACCTTGCCAATTACCTGGAAGAAGAAAAAAGCATTGCTATTTCTATCGATCCTTCAAAATATGGATTAAAAAGCAAATCCGGGAAATACCAGGTCAGCCAGATCGATCAACAGGGAAAACGCAGTAAGGCGCAATCGCTGGCAGGTGCTATTCAACGAACAGAGAAACTCGGACCATCGGAGGTTCGCGTGTACGAGATCTCTGTAAAATAATTTATTCAAAATCACTGAAATCAAATCATATGTTTTTGAAACGCTTCTTTTGGATACTATTACTTTCTTCACAGTATGCTGCAGCCCAGCATTTCACTCCCCTGTTCAATGGGAAAAACCTGGATGGCTGGTCCACCATGTTAAAAACAAAAGCCCGGAACAACGATCCTGCACACATCTTCACGGTAGATAGCGGTTTGCTGCATATAACGGGAGAAGAAGTCGGCTATATGGTTACAGATAAAATTTATGCCGATTTCCACCTCGTGGTAGAATTCAAATGGGGACAGAAAAAATGGCCACCGCGTGAGAACCGTCCCCGCGATAATGGTATTCTGTATTTTGTCTCGCGGGATGATAAAGTATGGCCTACTGCTGTTGAATGCCAGTTACAGGAAGGCGATTGCGGTGATATGTGGTTACTCGACAGCATCACGGCCGTGGTAAATGGAGTGCCATCAACGCCTGGCTCTTATGCGAGATACCTGAAGAAGAAAGACAATGAAAAACCAAGCGGTGAATGGAACCGCGTAGAAGTGATCTCCAAAGATGGCAAGGTGAAACATATTGTGAACGGAGAAGTGGTGAATGAAGCTGAAAATCTAAGTGTTCATTCCGGTAAGATCGCTATTCAATCCGAGATGGCGGAAACGTATTTCCGGAAGATCGAGATCAAAGAATTATAATTTATGCAACGATTCAAAGGACAGGTGGCACTCGTCACCGGTGCTGCCGATGGCCTGGGCAAAGGAATTGCAACCCGTATTGCTTCGGAAGGCGGTAGCATTGCATTTGTTGATATTGATCCGGTGAAACTTCAGCAAACCGTGAATGAATGCAAAGAGAAAGGATATGATGTGGAAGGATATATCACTGATATTTCTTCGGAAAACGAAGTACAAAAAACAGTGGAGCAGGCAGAGAAGCGATTTGGCAGGATTGATATTATGGTGAATTCGGCTGGTATCGTTGGTCCTACCAATACAAAGATCACCGATTATCCCACCGAAGCCTATGATGCTATTTACCAGGTGAATCTTCGCGGTTCTTTTCTGGTTACCAAATATTGTATCAGGGTGATGGAGAAGAATAATTATGGCCGCATCCTACTGCTCGCTTCTATTGCAGGTAAAGAAGGGAATCCATTTATGACAGGTTATTCAACGATGAAAGCTGGTGTGATTGGTTTGGTAAAAGGTACCGGGAAGGAATATGCGCAAACGGGTATTACGGTCAATGGCCTCGCTCCTGCTATCATCAAAACAACCATGAATGAACATACAGCGCCGGAACAACTCGCTTATATGACTGCAAAGATACCTATGGGCCGATTGGGAACTGTTGAGGAAGTTGCATCGATCGCATCCTGGATCGTTTCAAAGGAAGCGAGCTTTACCACTGGTTTTGTTTTTGATATCTCGGGAGGACGTGCTACGTATTAACTGGCAGTGAGGCCCAGCGGAATCTGCGAAGCGGTCCCAGCAGAGCTTGTGAAGTGTCCCGGCGGGGTCTGCGAAGCGACCCCGCTGTATAGGAAAGATCTTAACATAAGATAGATTCGCAAAACAAAAGAGGATAAGTTGAAAATACTGATTCATCAGGGTCGCTTCGCAGACCCTGATGGGACGCCGGCCCTGATTGAACACCGTTCGCCTTGCAGGGGCTGTTGCAACATTTGCTACTGATAGAAGTTAATGGCGTGAAAGAAAGATTGTGACTACTACCCTCCAAAATTAGTGAGCTGTCCCAGCGGGGTCTGCGAAGCCACCCCGATGTATAGGAAAGACCTGATCATAAGATAGATTCGCAAAGCAAAAGAGGATAAGTTGAAAATACTGATTCATCAGGGTCGCTTTGCAGACCCTGATGGGACGCTGGCTCCTGATTGAACACCGTTCGCCTTGCAGGGGCTGTTGCAACATTTGTCACCAATAGAAATTAATGGTGGGAAAGAAAAATTATGACTACTGCCTTTCAGGATTAGTGAGCTGTCCCAGCGGGGTCTGCGAAGCGACCCCGATGTATAGGGAAAATCTTAACATAAGATAGATCCGCAAACCAAAAGAGGATAAGTTGAAAATACTGATTCATCAGGGTCGCTTCGCAGACCCTGATGGGACGCTGGCTCCTGATTCACACCCTTCATTTCTTAGATCATGTTGGAACATTTGCTACTGATAGAAGCTAATAGCGTGAAAGAAAGATTGTGACTACTACCCCCCAAAAGTAGTGAGCTGTCCCAGCGGGGTCTGCGAAGCGACCCCGATGTATAGGAAAAAATCAATTCCTGCTTCCAATCTTCCGTTCAAATGGCGCTACCAGCAACCCTGCGCTACTTCTCAAATTCGCATCCGGGTTATCCGCCCAGGCATAACGAATGTATTTGGGTGATGGAACAGCAGTACTATTAATGACAAGAATTTTTCCTTTGATACGTGCATCAGCCCAGACAAATTTCTTATCCTCCCCTGCGATAGCAATGCCACGCGATGATTTTCCATCCGATGTTTTTAATTTTACCGCCGGATCAAAATGGATACTGATCGTTTTACCAGATACAGTAGCGCTCGTAGCACGAGGCGATAAAGCGGCTGACCGTTTCATAGTATGATAGACCATTTCCTCTGCCAGCAAAGCCAGCCGTTCGCCAACCGTCCGTTTATCACGCGGATGCAATTCCGCCACCTCACCGGCATCATAGGTCACTGCCATAGCCGTATTGGGCAATACCAATGCCTGTTCCTGTGCAGCGCGCAAACGTGCCCAGTCAGATTCCGATGGCTGATCAAGCTGCGGTTGATAGTTAGGAAGTTGCACAATAAGAAACGGCAGATCGGGTTGTTTCCATTCCGACCGCCATGTAGTGATAAGTAATTTCAACAGATCGGTATATTCATTCGCACGGCTCACATTCGATTCACCCTGGTACCAGACAATACCCGACACAGGAAAAGAAGTGAAGGGTGCGATCATCGCATTATAGATCACGCCCGGCACTGCATAATTGGTACGACCCAGTTGCAATGGCATCGGCGCCTGTGGAAGACTTGCTTCTATTTCATACTGCCAGTCTCCTGCAAGATCCATTACCAGTTTGCGCTGCACACCTGATTGCTGCAAAGAGAAATCATCTTTATTTATTTTTTTTAATCCGCCAAGACCATATGGACTGTAGATCCTGAATGCAATGACATTTCTTCCCGGCTTGAGTGTTCCCGCTGGTATGGCATAGCTGATACTCGATAAGCCTGCTGCTTCGGGTGCTACAGATAGTTCCGCCCCGTTGATCCAGACCTTTGCTATTACGCGCATATATCCCAATGAGAAACGATCACTTTGCGCTTCCGTAGCATCGAGCTCAAGAGTGTGGCGAAACCATAACGCGCCATCGATCTTTAATTTGGCTGATTCCTGCCAGAAGCTGGGCATAGGCATGGTCTTCCATTTCGAATCATCAAAACCCGGCTTTTGCCATCCTTCGTCCACACCTCTTGTCCCCTGTTGTATCGCTTTTCTGTCCTCGTTCCACTTTACATTTTGAATTTCCAGGTCGGTTGTTTGTTCCGCAGTCATCAGTTCCGCTTTCTTCAGCAGGTCCTGTGCCTTTGGAAATTTGCCCGTGCTCCTGATGACATCCCGCGGAATAAATGGTTCGATGAATGCGCCGCCAAAAGCAGCATTGATAACACCGATCGGTATATTTTCTTTTTTCAATAGTTCTGTTCCGAATACATAACCCACAGCGGTAAATGCCGCTGCTGTTGCGCGCGAACAAACAGCCCATTTCGGGTATGCCTGGTCTTTGGCCCACCAGGAAGGGCGATCGCCTGTGTTCCAACTGGCGCCGGAAGGAAAGGTAAAAATGCGCAGGGTGGGATGATCAGCATTTTTAAGTTCGGGCGTTGCATTCTTTGCACCACTGACCGTTACTCCCAGGTTCGATTGACCGGAACAGAACCAAACATCTCCTACCAATATGTCACCGACAGAAATAGATTGCCCATCACCGGTTACTTTAATGGCAATCGGCCTATTGTTGGCTGTCCGTGATGGAAAATCCACTCTCCAGTTACCATCGCTTCCCACAGTTGTATGCTGCTCCGAACCATCAAGCGCAACAATGACAGTAGAACCTGGTTTTGCTTTTCCCCAAACCGGTATGTTTTTGTTTCGCTGCAATACCATATGATCGGAAAATACTCCGGCCAGTTCCAATCCAAATGCATTGTGACAAAGCAGGAGAAACAAAAAGATTAAACCCTTGTTATGTATGCGTGACCTGTATTTTATAAAAGATGATAGTTCCATTTCGTTCGATTTCTTTATCAGCTGATCGTTATTATTATTTTTTCCAGAATCCCAATTGTATACCCAGGTAATACGCAGCGATATAATTCCCGGTTTCACTTGTCATCGCATGACGGGTGTATTCCAGTTCGGGTATGGTTTGATCATGATGAGGATCTACCATCCAATGAAGTTTGACAAAATCCAGTCCCTCCATGATATCACGAACTACTTCTTCTATATAAGGGATTGGCTGGCCGCCATCTTTAATATACATAAGATAGATCAATGGCAAACGTGAAGTAGCATCGGGCCAGTAAATGCGATGCGGGTAACGTCCATATGCATAGACTTCGCTGTTCACCAGATCTTCATGAGAAAAAGTTGGGAGTACTGTTTGCAACGGCCGCCATACATATTGTGAATCCACGAGTTTAACTTCGACATAATAGTAATGACTACCATATTCTTTATCATACCCTATTATGCTTTGTTCCAATGCCCGCTTCCAGGCGGCAAGGTATTCCGGCTTATGTTGCGGCCTCAATGCACAAAGTATATCCAGTTGTAAAGGCGCAAACACATTGATCGAATATTCAGATACTCTTCTCCAGTTGTCAAAATACCCTGGATTGGCTTCCAGTTGTGTATCATATAAAGTAACAGACCGGCTGCTTAGTTCACCATGTTCGGCTTCTATTCGATCGGCAACGGCCAGGTATTTTTTATCTTTCGTGATATCGTAAGCGACGAGGTTGATTGTTTTAAACATCCGCATAAATGTTGCTCCCTTTCGCATATCCCATACATGAGGACCTGATAAGATCGTATAGTTGATACGCTCCCAATAGGAAGCAATAGCGGGAATGATTTTTCTGATCCATGCAGCCTGCTCTGCATTTGCATAGGGAAGAAAAGCCCATAGCCCATGTACAATGGTAATATTCTGATCGGGACTGGAAAAATCCTGCAACTTTTCACCAAAGGGTTTACAGATCCATCCAAAACGATCGGGGCCGGCCAATGCAGCAATTGCCTGTATGCCTTTCAATGCACGTTGGCATTCATCCAACGCAGCTTTTTGTTTCGTGATCTTATACCTGTAAACCTGCGAAAGAAGATAGCCCCCGCTGAATTGCGAGCTGTTCTCATTGTTGAGCCAGTCGGCGCCTGTTACTTTTGGAGGTTCTCCTTTTACATTCACCTTGAACGGCGGCACCGATTGATTGATAAAATCGGATGGCAGCCAGGGACGAAGAATACCATTAAGATCTCCATCATAAGGCAATGCAGTAGGAATTATTTTTTTTCCATAATGATCTGTCTCCACGTGCCGTTGAATGATAGCCATTTTTTGCTGTAATGGCATCGATGCACGAAGATTCAGGATGGATGGTTTTGCAGTGGTTTGAGCCGATACTACACCTGCAATCAATAGAAAAAAGGGTGATAAGAATACTTTGCTTTTGTTCATCAGAAATAATTATGCCTGTATTAAATATCGTTGATTAATTGGTTTTACTCTTCCATATATCCAGCAACCAGTTCACCGAACGGTCCACCGATCCTTTGGGTGTGGTATGTCCTTTCGGCTCCAGCATCACGTTCAGTTCCATTCTTGCCGGGCTGTTGATCGCACGTTGCGCCTGTCTTAACCTTTTTGCGAAATCGACCATCAGGTCGGTGCCTACCCTTTCATCACGGTCGCCGATCACGAACCATACATCTTTGGTCGCGAGTGAATCCAACTGATTATCGAGATCATAAACCGGAAGTATGTCTTTTTCAGGAATAGTTATAAACTCGCGGACAGCTGTCAGTTTCGTAACCGGCGCATACGCCACTACTGATCTTATTCTATGTTCGGAAGCTGCAAACTGGAGTGCAAGATATCCTCCGCGCGAACTGCCGGCTGCATAAATATTTTTTTCATCAGCGATCCCTTTGCGGAGAAGGTATTCAAGTATATCCTTCATCCGCCGGTTATTGAAAGAAATAATATCTTCTCCTTTCCTGATCGCTTCGGCCCATCCGGTCAGACCTGCAAACGAGGTATCTTTTTGTAGTTTACCATGATAAGGAAGATCAAGCGATACACATACCCATCCATTCTCTCTTGCCAGCCTGTTGCCACACTGACGGAAGTATTCCGTACCAAGCGTTTCATCTATACTGCTGGCGAGAATAAATAGTACAGGCGCCGGTTTTGTTCGATTGTTACCGCCCCATAAGCCAAACTCTGTGCCGTTACCCGTAATAAAATGCCGTACACTATCTTTTACCTGTGCAGGTTGAGCCTGCATACTTAGATGAATAACGATAAGAAGCCCCGGCAGGAAAAAATATTTCACTCTCATTACAATAGTCTCCCTTGAAATTTACACATTAATCATCCCATACCATCATCTGGCCGCGTTCGCTGTTCTTCAGACATTGCGATAGCAGTTTTTCATCATAGGATAATCCATATTGCTTTAACACATCTTCCGGGACACCATCCCAGCTATTGGGTGTATTACCCACATAACCAAGATCGTCGATCCCCATTTTACTGGTGAAGAAACCGGTCGCGGTAAGATTACGCATCATGGTAAAGAAATTGGCGCCGGCCCTGTTTTCCGGTTTCACCTGTTCAGGATAAGCGATCAGTTCCACCAGTTCGAGTTGCTGTTCTTTAGTTGCATCTGCAAATGATTTTTCAAACATCCTGAAAGATTTCATATCGATCCATCTCAATCCGCCACGAACAGGCGTCTGCAGGTCGGGGATGTCCTTCATCATAAATTCGATAAATTCAGGAACTTTCGCATCGGTGGCGCTGCCTGAATGTTCATCGGCAGGTATGATGATATCACATAATACAGATACCGTTGTCATTTCTGCATCCGTAAAAAAGCGTTCCTTCATCAGTCGTTCATCATGGGCCGCTTCTTCTGCTGTACGGCCATAGTCACCGCCGGTGTTTGATACCGTTGCTTTTATTTCTTTCTTATCATCTTTGCAACCATTCAGCAGGGTTACTCCACCTAAAGAACCGAGGGCAATATATTTCAATGATTTCCGCCTGTCCATAGTATTCGTTTAGGGTTACTATAAATTCTGTTTTTTTAACTGGTCAATGATAAATTCAGAGGTACGCATGGATAAGGCAAGAATGGTCCAGGTAGGATTTTTTTCTGCCTGCGAAACAAACGATCCTCCATCCACCACAAATAAATTCTTCACATCATGTGCCTGGCTGTATTTATTGAGCGCTGATGTTTTCGGATCAGTACCCATTCGCACTGTTCCTACTTCGTGAATGGTTTTACCAGGATTAAACAACCCGAATTTTTGTTCCAGTCCCGGCTTTACTCCATTAGGCACAGCACCCATTTCATGAATAATGGCTTCGAATGTATCCTGCATATGCGAAGCCTGCTTGATCTCCTGGTCACTCCATTTATAATTGAACCGGAGAACAGGAATGCCATATTTATCTACCACATTCGGATCGATCTCGCAATAGTTATCAGCACGTGCTACACTGGCACCTCTTCCACTGAAAGATATAGTGGCTCCGTAAAAACGGCGGTAATCATCCTTTAACGAAGCGCCAAATCCACCGGCACGTTTTGTTTTACCATCCTTCGTAGGATATTTTCCATTGAGCGCATTGATGCCCCAGCCAAATCCATAAAGCGGCATAGCCATTCCACCACCAAGTTCGATATGATACCCCCTTGCAAAATCGAGTTTTTTATTATCCAGCCACCAGGGAATATACATGTGCATACCGGCGATACCATCTTCATTGTACCGCTTGCGATCCATCAGGGCAGGAACAAATGCGCTGCGCGATGATCCGGTTGAATCATGAAGATACTTTCCTACGACACCACTCGAATTGGCAAGGCCATTCGGATGTTTCGCCGATTTTGAATTGAGCAGCAGACGCGCCGATTCGCAGGCGCTGGCAGCCAGTATCACTACTTTTGCATTGACCTTGTATTCTTTACTGTCTGTTTTATCGATATATAAAACACCGGTTGCTTTTCCTGTTTTATCAGTCAGCACTTCGCGCACCATGGCATTGACATAGATATCAGCATGACCGGATTTTCGTGCCGGTTTTACCAATACCGATGAAGAAGAAAAATCTCCATACACCATACAACTGCGATTGCATTGCGCACAAAAAAAACAGGCGCCCCGTTCTTTATTAATCGGCCGGGTAAGAATGGATAACCTCGACGGGATAACAGGAATATTCAAACCCGTAGCTGCTTTTTTGATCATCAGTTCATGCAACCGGGGTTTGGGAGGCGGAAGGAAATAACCATCCGGTTCATTCGGCATTCCTTCTTTCGAACCGAATACACCAATGAGTTTATCGACCTTATCGTAATACGGCTTTACATCTTCATACGTGATCGGCCAGTCATCCCCCAATCCATCGATACTGCGTTTCCTGAAATCATCAGGACCAAAACGAAGGGAAATACGTCCCCAATGATTGGTACGGCCACCCATCATTCTTGAACGGTACCAGTCAAATTCTGTTCCCGCTACTTTTGTATAGGGTTCGCCATCTATTTTCCACCCACCCAATGAAGCCGTAAATTCTCCCAGGTCGCGAACAGAGTTATGACCACGGCGCGGCGATTGCCAGGGCCATTTCAATTGTGTTTGTTGTTTGGGATTGGCAGGATCGAAATCAGGTCCTGCTTCCAGCAATGCTATTTTTAATCCTGCATCCGTCAACACTTTCGCGGCCATACCTCCTCCTGCACCTGATCCTACAATCAATACATCGTATAATCCGCCTTTTTCCAGAATTTCAAACCCCATAAAAATTTAGTTTCATTTATTTTTCTTCCCGGCCGCTATTACCCCCTGGAAGTATTGTTTGAGTATTGAATTATCAAGCGGCATCCTATTTATATCAGCACCTGCCATAATATTTTTCTTTTTAAAAGGAGTTGGAGATTCGGGCGCTGCCAGCCAAATGGATTTTTTATCCTGTGTCAGCTTTCTATAAGCAGGGATATTGTTCAGTTGCGTTGAATACCTTGTATTACCCAATGTAAAACTACCATTGTAAATGTTTCCCGCTGCTGCCCATTCATTGCCGGTTGCAACAAGATTATTTGTACCTCCTATTATTGTATTGGATATATCCGCGCTCTTTCCTTTCAGCGACAGGTTCAGGTTATAGAAAGAACAATCTTTTGCAAAAAAATCGGTTGGTCCATCCATCTTCATCACTGTATCCCTGTCTTTATTTCCATACATCAGCACGTTATCCATTTTAACATCCATATGACCATCTGCTTTCTGCGTAGTCATGAATAAAGGAGTTGTTGAATTGCATAAGACCAGCACATTTTTTATGGAATGCGCTGCTTCCCCGCTCTTTTCATTTATAAAGAATATGTCCGTGCCCACGCAATCTTTGATAACCACTCCGTCGTAAGTTGTAAAACTGTTCCCGCTGTCTGCAATACCTGTAGCATTTCCAATGGAGACGAAACCGCGTACATCGAATTGAGAAGAAGCGTGTGCACTGATTCCATCATCACCACAATAATGACTTTGTATATTTTCCAGTATGATATGGTGATTGACGCCGGTTAAACCAAACCCATCGTTGTAGACATGCGTACAAATAAGGTTCCTGATCGTGATGTAACTTGTATTCCCGGATACAGCAACTGCATTGGAACGCACCGGTTGTTCGATCCTGCAATCAGCTAATTTTTTTGCCGGGTTTATTTTAAGATAGAAGGTACTGTCACTGTCAGTGAACGTCCATTCATTTTCTTTTAAGTCAGCAGGATTTTTAAAATCAGCGCAGGGGCCTTTGCGGGATCTTCCCATGCGGCACATTTCCCCGTCAAATAAGAAATAATAGATCCGCATGAAATCACTGACAAACCGGTTGGCCTTGTAAAAAACACTGTTTTTATAAAGTCCCGGCCCTGCCTGTTCCCATTGTGTAAGATCGAGTGGCTGGCATCCTGACAAGGTAGAACCATTTCCTTCTATCGTGATACGCTGATCTGCCGTACCATTTACATTGGCCAATACCAGCGATTCCTGGTAAGGTGATCCCGTATTGGCAAGACGAACGATATCGCCAGGTTTTACAACAGCAATAGCTTTCCGGATCGTCCGGAAAGCTTTGCCAGGTTCGAGGCCCGTATTAGTATCTGAACCGTTCTGGTTGTTTACATAAATATCTGAAGCAGCCGACAGGTATGATGAAAAAAGCAATACGGCTATGCACCATGCTATTTTGGGTATAGTATTATTTTTCATTAGAACGGCAAGAAATTTAAACGTTATACCGGGTAATGGTATTCAAAAAAATATCCCGTTAAGGAACGATCGTAATATCCATCGATCTTACTACCTGTTTTTGCTCATCTGAATTAGCATTGATCGCTACGAAATAAACTTTATAGGTACCTGCTTTGGTATACTTGTAAGTATATCTTGTCACAGTCGGGTTCGCTACACCTTTTATCGCAATCGGGAAATCAGGCCCGTTGTCGATAACACCGGAATTGAATGCTTTGCTCACCGCCCATGTTTCTGTCTGCGGGTCATTGGTTGGAGTAAATGTATTTCCCTGTAAAGTTACCCGTGTAGGTATAACAGCAGATAATGTAGTGGCAGAAGTACTTCCTTCCACGATCCTGAATCCTGAATTGGTCATATCACCCATAGCCAGGTTACCTACTGTAGATGTGCCCGTCAATGAAAAGGTCTGGATCATCCAGGTACGGGCTGCTCCATTCACCGCCTGTGGCTGGGTAATATATTTAAATGCGATATACAAAGGTTTTCCTGCTACCACTAAATCCGAAAGGCTTTTTGCGCCGGATGCAAGGAAGGTAGCAGTTGTTCCGTATGCAAAACGGCTGGTGATATCTGTCCAGGTAGCCGCTTTGATATCTTTCAACGGCGGCTGCAAGGTATCATTATAGATACCATTGAAATCTGTTGATACCAGTACGGTCAACTGGTTGGTTTGTGTGCCACCTGTCACAGCCGAAGTGAAGGACATAGTTGGATTGGTGATATCGATCGTACGGCCATCTTTATATGCATATTCACGATACAGTTCACCGGTATAAACAGAAATGATATCTGCCTTGCCGGTGAAATCGAAGTTGACATCCTCGTTGACTTTGAATGTATTTCCCGGTGCGAGAGCTACATTAAAATCAGGTGTGCCGCGGTTGACATCCAGTTTTATGTCTTTCTTGCAGGATGCTAACAGCAAAAGAGCAAATGATGATATATATAAGCTACGTTTCATTTTTTTCATTTTTTAAAGAATCAAATATTACCAGCCCGGGTTTTGATCAAGTGCGCTGTTCAAACTTTTTTCTGCTGCGGGCAGCGGGAACAGTAAATGTTTCGTGGTCACGTTCCTGAACCAGGCGATATAATATTGTCCCGGCACCTGCACCGTCATCTGGTTGGCGACCGTTTGCATCGCCGGTACAAAAATGCCCCAGCGGACCAAGTCATTTTTTCTTAATGCTTCGAAAGAAAGTTCCCTGGAACGTTCATCCTGGATCATTAACCGGAAATCATCTTTGGAACCGGTTTGTGCAGGTGTTAATTCAGCATCTGATTTACTGAAGATGGTAGCTGTAGCTACAGCGCCTGTGCCACCTCCGCCTGTAAAGGTGATCGTGGGTGCTGTTGTATAACCGCTGCCGATCTTTTTACCGAGTACGGAATCACCAGGGAAAACAAGACCGGTAACTTTGCCGCCCGCTATTGTTGCAGTTGCTACGGCACCTGATCCGCCGCCGCCTGTAAATGTTACGGTTGGTGCGGTTGTATAACCCGAACCACCATCAGTGATCGTAACATCTTTTACTCCTGTAGCCCATGCTCTTCTTCTGACAAGATTTACTGCATCGATAGCTGCCTGTGTTGGTCCGCTTACTTCATTCTCCGCTTCTGCATACATCAGCAATACATCGGAAAAACGAAGCAGTGGAAAATTCATCGAACTAAGACTTGCATTTTTTGGTGTGGCCGTTTCATATTCACGCCTGTATTTTGCCATGAATAATCCGTAGATCCCTGCGGGTGTTGCCGGCGCCGCGATAAATGTCCGCGCACCAACGGCTCCTGTTGAATTATAGGTGAATAAAGGATTCACCCATTCCCTTCTCAGGTCACCGGGTGTAAATAATTGATAGTATTTGGCAGTCGGTTTTATGAATCCGTTGCCCTGCCCTGTTGCTACATTCAAACAATATTGCCCGGCGAGCCATGCAAACCTGGCTGTTTCTGCATAGGTGTCAGCACCTGTTCCGCGGAACTCTACTTCCCAGATACTTTCTTTGATATCATATTTATCCTGTGCATAGTTGATAAAGACCTGCTGGTAATCGGTGTTCAATGCATGATTGGCGGTATTATCATCTATTACTTTCTTAGCCCAGTCTCTTGCTTCCGCATATTTGGAAACATCATTAACCGGTTGACCGGCCATCGATAAACAAACACGGGCCAGTATACCACGCACCGCAGATTTATTGACCCTGCCACCAAAGCCGATGGTTTTAATATCTGTCACCAATGCTTCCGCTTCGGTCATATCTTTCAATATCTGTTCATACACCGCTTTTGCCGTGGACCTGGGAATATTTGTTTGAGTAGCAGGAACCGGTGCCAGTATCAAAGGAACACCGCCCCAGTTTTCTACCAGTAAAAAATAAAAATAACTTCTGAGGAACAGGGCTTCTCCTTTTACTTTCCCCCTGATATCCGCACTCAAGGCCGTATTGTTATCTACGTTGGCCAGTAAAATATTGGCACGTGCAATACCCCTGTAAAGCGCCGTCCAGAATGCCAGCACTTCTGCATCGGCAGATGTATAATTATATTGGCAGGGACCGGTACTGGGATTGGTGGCTGCATAATATCCTTCATCACCTTCGTTGCCATACCTGTATGACATACGCTCTGCATAAAGGTCCTGTGCTCCGAGGACATCATATACGCCATTCAATGCCAGGTTCAATTGAGCTTCTGTTGTATAATAATTACCGGGAGAAACCGTATCTGTTGTTTTCGTGTCGAGAAATTTTTTACACGAACCCAGTGTAAGTAAAAGAATCGCTGCAGTTATTAAAGATATATGTCTCATATCAGCAAATTTTGATAATCGTTTTAAAATGTTGCGTTAATACCAAAAGTAATCGAGCGCGCCTGCGGGTAAGCAGAGAAATCAAGTCCCGGAGTAAGAATACTGTTACGTACAGACACTTCCGGGTCTCTTCCCGAATAATTGGTCCAGGTGATCAGGTTCTGTGCCGTCAGGCTCACCCTTAACTGTGTCAGGTATAATTTGCGGATGATATTTGCCGGAACATTATATCCCAATGCAAATGTTTTTAACCGGAGATAAGAACCATCTTCTATCAATCTTGAAGAGAATGTGGAAAGAGGTCCCTGTCCACCGGCTCTGTACAT
Organism: uncultured Bacteroidota bacterium; assembly: GCA_946479615.1. The sequence continues at coordinate 55,552 of CAMLGR010000001.1, forward strand.
GGTATTACTTGGGTTGGTGGGTGACCACCTGTTTGCATACGAAGCATACTGGTTGAGATCATTCATGCGGTTACCATTTCCTTCAAACATGAAACGGTCAGCATTCAGGATCTGGTTACCGTACGACCATTGGAAGAATACATTCAGATCAAATCCTTTATACGTAAAGTTGTTGGAGAAACCACCGGTATGAACAGGCTGGCTTCTGCCGATGATGACCTGGTCGAATGCATTGATCGTTCCATCACCATTGATATCTTTGAAGCGCTGATCGCCCGGCAATATAGTAGCTCTTGCTGTTCCATTATCCGGTTCGTCTTTCTTGAGGATATATACACCCGGAGAAGGATTATCAAAATCGCTATATTGATATACACCATCAAATGCATATCCATAGAACATACCTGTAGGCTGACCAATCTGTGATACCCACGGGTTATTCGCAATGAATGTTCCTGCAAAAAGCGCTTCCTGGTTATCAGCCAGCGCCATGATCTTATTGCTGTTGAAACTGATATTGAAACTGCTTGACCAGGTGAAATCCTTAGTTCTTACATTATTGGTGGTCAGGCTAAGTTCAAGACCCTGGTTCCTTAATGTACCTACGTTTTTAAATACGGTAGGAAATCCTGAAGAAGGAGGAAGACTTGCATTCAGCAATAAATTCTTTGTTGTTTTGCGATATACATCCACCGTGAATTCGATCCGGTTGTTGAAAAGCCCGAGATCATAACCCAGATCGATCTGCTCTGTACTTTCCCATTTCAAAGCTTCATTCGCCAGTGTGCCGGGAATGATACCAGGTGAAGGTGTGGCATTATTGAATGAATAAGAAGCAGAGACCGGTAATGTCAGCGTAGCGAGATACGGGAAATCAGTTACACGGTTGTTACCCGTGATACCATAGCTCGCTCTTAATTTCGCATCGGTAACCACTTTGCTGCGTTCCAGGAATTTCTCCTTGTTCATGCTCCAGGCGAAGGCGCCGGAAGGGAAATAACCCCATTTATGACCTTTTGCAAATTTGGAAGTACCATCACCCCTGAAAGTCGCAGTGAGGTAATATTTGGATTTGTAGATATAATTCGCGCGGCCGAAGAAAGACACCAGCGTGTTCCTGCTTTCGGAAGCATATCCCTGGTAAGGCAATCCTTCATCGAGACCACTGATACCAAGTTGTTCGTTCGGTATATTCTGTGCAGCATAACCGCTGACAGAAGCCCTGGCGCCCTGCTCTGAAAAACCAGCAAGTACATTCACCGAATGAACTTTATTAAAGAGATTGGAATAGGTCAATGTATTTTCATTCGACCAGGTATTGAGTTCAGTGGTGATCGTGGATCCGTTCACTCCCCTTGTATTTCTTGGATTCAACGGGCTGCCATCCTGGGTCAGCGAATTATAGAAATTATCATTTCTTACTTTTCTTATACTTTCTGTACCCGAGAGGCGCAGCACGAGATGTTTGGCGATCTCATAATTGATATATCCCTGTGCAAGAAGATCACCTGTTCTGTTCTTTGAATATTGATTATTGATCGTAGAGATCGGGTTAAACCTTGTATCGTTCGCCGTGATCGTTTCCGCATCTACTATCTGATCGGCCAGGTCAACTGTTGGAGATCCTGTTACGGGACGATAAGCCAGCGTTTGCCATAAAATGTAACTGATCTGGTTGGAAGTACCATTGGCTACTACTGCACCGGATGTGGTGATGCTGCCATAGTTAGCCGTTACACCCATCTTTAATTTCTCACTCACTGTCTGATCGAGTGTTATTCTTCCCTGGTAACGACTGTAATCTGTATTGAGCATGATACCGTCCTGGTTATAGGCAGATCCCGATACAGAATATCTTGTTTGCTGGTTTCCTCCGCGAAGAGCGAAATCACTGATATGCAGTTTTCCTGTACGGAAAATAAGATCCTGCCAGTCGATCGGCTCGACGGTCTTATAACTATCCAGTGTTCTTCCATTACTATAATACCGGGCGGTAGTGAGCGCAGGCTGTGCCTTCGCTATATTCACTTCTTCCTGGTATTTTACGAAATCATAGGAACTCATCATTTTCATTTTCCTGATCAGTTCCTGTACACCATACGAGGAGTTAATAGTAATAACCGGGCGGCCTACTTTTCCTTTCTTTGTTTCGATCACGACAACACCATTCGCACCACGGGCACCGTAGATCGCTGTGGCAGATGCATCTTTCAAAATGTTGATCGATTCGATATCATTGGGATTGATCGCGGCACTTGCAGGATTCTCTACCGGGAATCCATCGATAACGTATAATGGTGCGGTACTTTGTGTCAATGAACTCACACCCCTGATAACGATATCCTGGAGAACACCGGGTTGTCCGTCCGATGATGAAACACGTACACCGGCTACACGGCCGGCAAGTCCTTCGGTGAAAGAAGCGATAGGCGCTTTGGTAAGATCGGCCATTTTTACCTGGGCCACCGAACCGGTAAGATCCTGTTTGCGCACCGAACCATAACCAATAACAACTACTTCGCCGAGACCGGTGATCGACCTGGCGATGGTTGTATTAATAACTGTACTGTTGCCGACAGGTATTTCGATTGTGCGAAAACCTGCGGAAGAAAACACAAGTACATCGGTACTCTTTGCCTGGATACTGTACGCACCCTGGTTGTTGGTTTGGGTGGCAGTCTTTGAGGCTTTTACAGTGACTGTGATCCCACGCAAAAGCGATTGATCTGCGGAATCGGAAACAGTACCTCTGATTAATCTGGAATCCTGTGCAAATGCACGCCATGGAACGAAAACAGCTAACATAACAAGCAGCAATACGCTATTTCGTGACCGGCAAAAACGTTTAGTCTTGGTTGTAATGATCATAACTTAATTTAAACGAATGACAATTGTAAATACCAGCGAATAAATTAATAGGATAAAAAGGTTCTTTGGTTATCAGACGTCCATTTCTGATAAGTAATTTCGGGGGATATAATTATTTAAAGGTATCTGCGCTATACTCAACAATCCACTCATATTTTACCTATTAGTGATATTATTTTTTAGTTACAAATTATCTCCTGTAACAGGAATTTTTTCCTCTGTAACAGGGCTGAAAAATTTACCGGAAATATTTCCGGCAGAAATACAATCATAGCTGCTGAAAATGCAGCCTGCTGAATCTGCATGGTTGGTTTGATTTAAATCAAGCCGTATATACTGTTAATTTTCTTCCTGCTGAATGGGCAGGTCCTGGAATACTATACACCAGTTATATAGAGGATAAGGTTGACCCGTCCGTGTACCATAGCTGGTGTCTTTAAAGGCATAGGTTGATGGTTCGGCATCCGCATCGTGAATGTTGCCGTAGGGGAATATTCTTGAAACAAAACATTTCCTGCCAATAGTAAAACTGAATCCTGCCGGAGAATTGTCCATCTCTCCCCGCAATATCGTATTGCCGTTCTTATTTAAATACACTGATCGCACCAGCATTCTTGCTTCACTATTACCTTTTTCACTCCGCGCGACCAGGTAGAATGCTCCCTCCTGTTTCAAGACAACAAATTCCTGCATTAAGTTGCCTTTGAATTCAATTTTCAATTCACTGCTATCTTTCCCCCATGTAATACCCGCAACCGGTTCTGCAATATCTTTTACATAAGAGGTCAATCCATATTTCACGAAGCCGGAAGCATCAACAGGCAAAGGATCTGCCAATGCGATTTTCAGTTGATCCTTTCCTGCGATACTGATCCCGGTGATACGATAATTCCTGTTCTTCTCATCATATATTTCGAAACCACCACTCTTTCCCTGGAAGGGAAGAAAACTGCTGTCGATAACAATTGGCGAAACCGGTACATGAAAACTGACCAACAGGTAATTGCCATCCCTGTGATAAACCGCTTTTACCGGGCGTAACGGTTGCCATTGCTGTTTTTCTACGATTACTCTTTTTATTACTTTTCCAAATTGCTCTCCCAGCATTCGTTCTCCATCAGCAGAGATATGTATGGATACGCCATGAACGATCTTGCCGCCACTGTTGTAATGACTATTGACTGCACTGGGTAACATATAGGTTGCCGATACCATGTGCATATCCTTTTCCTGGTCACATGCCATCAACTGCGCTGTTCCCGAAATAGCACCAATAGTCTGGTAGGTAAAAAAATGTGGTTTTCTTTTCTGGTGTGTGATATTGAGTATGTCATGCTGGTAATCATTTTTCAGCATGATGAGATCATTTTTATAAATACCTAGAAATTCATTTCTTGAAAGCAAACTGTCCCAGCGGTTCACATGCAGATCATTTCCGCGTTCTCCCTGCATCCAGGTGATCGCCGCTACTGAATAAGAAACTTTCATGGAATCTGCTATGGCCGCAGCTCTTCTTACATCGTCAATAGAGGTGAGATAGTGACCGCCCTTCGACTGTCTTGCGCCCGCACGGATATCTTTTGCATCATCATGCCGTTTATCCAGTTCACGCAGGTATCGTCCTCCCTGTCCTGCATAACTGAATAAAAAACGTGATTGCTTGTATCTCGTGTTTTGTAATGATTGCTGCAAATGATCGCAAAGTCCGTTAGCGATGGTTTCTCCTTCTACTCCACGCGCTATCGCTGTTAAAGGAACCCATTCAAACCTGCTTGCCTCTCTTAGCGCAGGCTGATCAGGGTAGTAGTTATATGTCCAGGTGGAAGTTCCCATCCTGAACCGGAGGTTGGTGAATGCTGTAACCGAATCAGTGATCACCGGCAATGATTGCTCACCTCCGCTCAATGATTGTCCCATGTGCACAATATGGTTCACATCGGTTAATAGTTTCCCGGATGAGCAACTGCTAAGAATTACGATAACCAGCAATGATATAAATAGATTCCTGTTGATCACATTCTTTTTTATAAATCAGTCTGCAAAAGCGTCAGGCCGGATGTGTGACTATTGTTTTGGTGCCTGGCCTGGCGCTTTTGCAGATGAGATCATTTTATATTTTTATTCGTCATTCAATTGTGCAACGGATAATTCATTCAGCAAGGGTTCTCCTTTTATTATGCGATGTACATTTTGCAAAAAGATATCCCATACCCTGTCAAGAAAACGCGGGCTTGAACTCGATCCCGATATATGTGGTGTAAGAATAACGTTCGCCATGCGCCAGAGCGGATGATCTTCCGGCATGGGATAATAATAATGCGTATCCAATGCGGCGCCGGCGATCCATTGATCCTGCAAGGCGCGCAGCAATGCCTGTTCTTTGATCAATGGTCCACGTGCAGGATTTAATAAATAAGCCTGGGAGTTCAGCATTTTCAATTCTGCTTCTCCTACTATGCCTTCCGTACTGCCCGTTTGCGGAATGGCCATGACCAGGAAATCAAGACCACGGAGAAATGCTTCCTTGTCATCCATTAAAAAAACTTTATCAGGCAACACTCCATCGGGATCTCCTGTTCCGGGTACGCAATAAATATTTTCACGTTTCCTGATCGGGCTGCGGCTTAACACATGCACTTTCATTCCCATCGCTTTTGCCAACCGCGCCGTTTCGCGGCCAATGCCTCCATATCCCCAGATACCAACCACGGAACCATGTATCTCCCATTGAAAACGCGCATCACGATCCCATATCTGCGCTTCCTGGTTACGTATCAAACTACGCATATCACGCGCAAGGTTGATCATCATCGCGATGTTCCATTCGCCGATAGGAATATCGAAAACACCCAATGCATTGCTTGCTTTTATATTCCGTTCCGGCAATCCCTGGCCGATAAGTTGTTTATACCCTGCCGAACTGATCTGGATGAATTTCAGTTTTTCCATCTGGCTATGATTGGACGGAGGCAGCGAACAAAAAAGAAGATCACAGTCCTTTATCTGTTCCTGTGGCAATTCTCTTACCGTATCACCCGGCTTTGGCAATACTGTCACATGCACACCTTTTATTTTTTTCAATTCTTCCAGGGCCGGTTCATACACCGGCATATCTACAAGTATATTCATCATTCCCTTCGGCATTAGTAAGCGATATAACAGTCAGCAATTTCTTTTTTAAAAAACCTGCTCCGCAGGGATACTTTGGAGCAGGGCGTAAAACTAACACTTGCCGACTTCAACTATGAAATAAAACACGATCAGGTGGTCAATACTTTTCCGGGAACAGTATTGTATTCGCCTGTTCCGCGAACAAATGGAAAACGCCTGATCGTATCATCTGTCAATTCTATTCCCAATCCTGGTTTTTCAGGAGGTAAAACATATCCATCTTTCATCCGGAGCGTATCGCCTATCAATTCACTATGTAACGGGCCATACGCCTGTGTCATTTCCAGCATGGTTGTATTGGGACAGGCAAACCCGCAATGAATATTCTGCATCAATCCTGCACCTGCGCCCCATGAGTGGGTGATCACATTACGATCTCTTTTTGCCAGCAATGAAGCCACTTTCATGAATTGATTGAGCCCGCTGACAAAAGATGCATCCGGCTGACCGATATCGAAACTATCCTGCTTGATGAAGATATCCCATTCCACAGCAGCGGTGAGACATTCACCACCGGCGATCCCGATCGTTGTATTGCGGCATAATTCGGCATACAGGTCCGGTCTTGTATAATGCAGCGGCTCTTCATAAAAGAACGGATCGAATTTTTCGAGCGCTTTCACGACTGCAAATGCAGTTTCGTATTCCCAGGTCACAGGACTATTACCCATGTGCCCGTCAAACATCAGCCAGAGTTTATCCTTGTCACCAAAACGTTCACGCACGAATTCCGCTTTCTTCGATTCAAAATCGGCTGCTTCAGCGGGTTCAAATGGTATTTCGAATTTCTTTCCTCCCCAATAACTACCGGCGCCTAATTTCACACCCCGGTAACCAAGCGAAAGATAGAAATCGACTTTCTGTGCCAGTTTATCCAGCGGGTAATTACTCGGCCCACCCGAAGCATAACAGGCCAGTTTTGCATGACCAGTGAATTTTTTATCTTTCTCCGTTTGCGGAAATTCATTTTTCCAGGCTTCGCCCAATAATTTATATACCGGTACACCTAACGCTTTTCCTTTCAGATCCCATAACGCTGCTTCAATTCCTGCGAGTACGATCGCACCCAAACCTACCCGGCACCAGAAATTACCGCAGTGATACATACGCCTCCATAATTCCGGGATATCATCAACGGTATTGCCAACCAGAATGGGCTTGAAAAATTCAACGATCTCGGGAACACCTTCCGGGAAAAAATATCCGCCATAGGTTTCACCTGTTCCTGTTAACCCGCTATCCGTTTCAATACGGATAAATGCAGCGCTTCGCAAGGTCCTTGCTTCACCCAAAAAGGGATCCAGTGTGGCCGGACCGGTTAATAATATTGTTCTTACGTCTGTAATCTTCATAATAGTAATAAATTGACTTATTTTTTCTTATAGGGGAATGTATACTGATTATTTCTTTACTACTCCCGCTTTCGCAACATAAAACGAATATAGCTTTGACTTGCTGCCAACAGGGAATTTTATTTTTACCGCAATTGTTTTCCCCACCGGCAATAATGCCGATTTTGTTTTTGGCCAGGTTACTTCGAGACGGGTACCGTTTGTTGTTACCGTAGCAGCATCCTTACCGGAATATCCTGCTATCGGACGATCCGTATCATCCAGCAATTCTATTGCCAACGGACTTTCTGCAGAAACGCCATCCACGTTTACGATCAGCACATTATTTTTTGCAATGGTAACCGGTGAGCTGATAAAATGTCCATCATTCTCCGGGTAAACCAAAGAAAGAAAACCAAACCCATCACGGCGGATCGTTGCCAAACCGATCTCCATTCCTTTCAATTCCATATCGGTATCCCAATGCGAATACCAGATCATTGTTTTATCACCTTCATTGATGAATGCATGTCCCTGCAATACGGCATGATCGTCCCAATCACCTTCTTTGCCACGCGGGATCATTTTAAAATCTGTTACCGGTTCACGGAAATGAATACCATCATTACTTACCGTCAGACCCAAATCCACTCTCACTCCTTTCACACCGGGTTCGCCTTTTGCCGGTGGCACTACAGGATCCTGCCACATACCATACAGGCCAACGATCACATTGCCCCTGTTCCACATACCCGCACCCATGTGCATCTGCTGACCTGTTACAGGTGGATTGGTCAACTGACCTGCGCGTATCATCGATAATGATTTCGCCTGTGACCAATGAACGAAATCAGGAGAACGATACGCCATCATCACACGGTTTACTTTACTTCCATCAGGTCTCCATGTCCAGGGATCGAGCAGTTGGCCTGTAGCATAGTAGAATTTACCAAACTTGTAAAGACCCGATACTTCAAAACGTTCACCGCCTGCATCAAACGGGCGATCACCTACGACCTTCCATTTTAAACCATCCGCGCTGGTAGCTGCAATACTCATTGCCGGGCGTTTGGCGATCAGTCCTACTTTGCTTAATCCGCCGCGTACTTCCGTCAGCGGCATGATATTTATGTACACTACTTTATACCTTTTAGATGGATCCGGATCTTCAGGATCATACATGACGGAAAGAAAATCATTGATCAGCGTAAGCGATTCCGGTTCTCCTTCGATCAGGCAAATATTATTGTGCTTATTTCCATTCAATTCAACAAGACCAAGATCCGGTTTTACCCAATTGATTCCATCTTCACTTTCTGCATACAGCATCGGCCTGTACCAGCCGGGCGTATACGCCAGTTTATTATCTGTCTCGATCATACCGAGATACCACATCCGGAATTTATTACCGGTCTTGATCACGGTGCCATACAAAACAGCATGACCATGATCGGGACTACCAGCAGGTCCCTTATGCAGAACGGGATTACCGGGGTATTTATCAACAGGTACTAAAGTGAGTTTTAAATTATGTTTGAAAGGAATGCTGTAATCGTCAAATGCAAAGAATACCTGTTCGTCCTGTTTGTTTGCCTGTGCCATACTAAAATGTACCGATAGCAAAAACAGAACAAGAAACATTATTTGCTTTGCTGAAAGAAAAAATGGAGAAGAGCGTAACATTAGCAGTTAATTAAGCAGGTGATAAAATGAGGGTTAGTAAAAATTATTTTTTAGTCTGTTCGCTTCTCTTTTTAATTTTCAGGATAGCATAGGAAGCCACCGAACGGATATCCGCATTTGCCAGCGATGTATCCGCATCACTGACTACGGGATACCTGTTGTTTAATAGTGAATCCAGTACCGGCAGATCCTCGTTTCCTCCTCTCAATGCCAATGCTGCTGCCATTTCCATGCGATCGTCTTTGCGTGGTGAATACCTGTTTTGCAGGAGTGCATACTTAATCTCATTATATAATTGGGTGGGAACAGAATCCTGCGGGACAGTTACATAAGCTGAACTGCTAAGGTATACCTGGAATAGGGGCTGGTCCAGCTTCTTCAGCGACGCTTCACCCAGTTGGTGCCATTCCGATGGAATCAATCCACCAAGATGCCGGATTGCATAGGCGGCAATGCCTTTTACACGGTCATCAGGGCTGGATAATAAACCGATGAAAGCAGCGCGGTTGCTTCGTATGCTATCCGGGTCTGTAATTCCAACAGAAGCGCTGAAAAAAGTATACGTAGACAAAGGCCAGGGTGCACTTGTAATAACTTTACTGGTTAGCTCCGGTTGTAATTTAGATAACGATATTTTTAATTTGGATAATGATTCTGCTGCATGCGCCCTGTCTGTAGCAGAAGTATCCATCCATGCACCAAGGATCTTATCGATCCATTTCTCCTTCTTCACACTGTCCGTTTCGGTTTGCGCCAGTACTCTCCATAGCGGAACACGATAGGGTGATTCGGTCCCGTATTTATTATTTTCTTCGAGAAAGATGGTATGAATTTCATTGTTTTCATCAAGGCCGAGCCATAACAAAAATTCAGCAGCATGTACTTTCACCAGTTTGGGCTTCGTCCGGAGATTTTGTCTTAACTGATCAATCGCCTGCTGACTAAGTGAATCCATGACAGCTTTCTTCTTATCTGCGGGTGGCTGACATGCAAATAAGAAAACAGCAACAACAATAAAACAAATCAATCCATGTCTATATTTCATAAACTATTTGACGTTGATTTCACCTGATACATTCACATCAATTACTATTCATTCATCCACATCTATCCGTGTTCTGATTCCCTGTCCATACGGGATACTTTTATATGAAAGCAGGTGTAAAGAATCACCTACTTTTTATCCAGGAAAGCCGGTCGCATTTTATAAGCCTGTTCATCTTCCTTCTCCGTTACTTCGCTGAATGAGTTCGGCCGCTGACGGATGTAAAGACTTTTCCAGGCTGATTCAGCCAGCCGCCTGTCTGTTGCCTGATCCATAAATTTTTTCAATACCGCTTCTCCTTCCGCTCCCATCGCCAGCAATGCATTGCCCACCGGGCGATAACCCCATTCCACATCGATACGATTACAATGATCACCGAGTTTACTATATAATACCTGCAAAGCAGATAATACCTGCTGACGAAACGGTTCGAATGCAGCATCTTTTCTTGCTGCAAATAAAGCAAGCGAAGTAGCAGCCCTGTCAGATACCACCGGGTCATCGTGAAGCGTGGCTTTGATAAGTACTTCTATTGCATGCGCATTGTTGCGAAGATTTCCTAATGATTGAGCAGCCGTGAACCGTGCAAATTGATCGGCATCATTCAGCTCCGTTTCCAGTAGTGGAATATCTTCTTCTTTCAAAAATCTATCCAATGCGCGCAGAGCTGTTGTACGTACCATATCATTTTTACTGGTGCGGATAGCTTTTATCAATTCAGGTTTTATCGACGCATCGAATTGCACCAAAGCTCTTAACACAAGTTCGTTGAAAGCGTGATTACCTGTTCTATCAATCGCTTCCAGCATCTTCTGCAAACTTTTTTTATCATGCACGTTACCCAGTGAAAGAGCGGCCACTGCCCGCACAGCATTTTCCGGGTCTTTAAGTCCGCGTTCGATAACTGGAATGGCTTTCGGATCTTTGGTCACGCCCAGTGCTTTCAATGTCATCCGGCGGATCAACAGGTTTTTATCATTGGCCAGTGGCGCAAGGTCGTTGAATGTCGCCGTTGTTTTGCCATAAATGATTTGCGCCAGCACCCGCATGCGAAGTATATCCTGGTCGCTTTTCAAAGCAGACAAAGGTTGTTCAGGTATAGGACTGCGATCGAGGTACATTTCATCTTCGTTAAAACTATTTACAACACTCAATCCCTGGCTGGCGAACGGCTTCCACCGATCGGCATTGGGAGGGCTGGAGGTGAAAGTACCAACTGTTACCGGCGTATTGCGTGTTAACCAAAAGGCATCTTCAATGGCTTTGCTTTGCAATGTACCGGAAGCCGAACCATAGACAACCAATTGATCCACGAGTTTTTCTTTCAGCCATGTTTCCAGGTCCTGGTACACCGGTCCTGCGGTCTGCATGATCTCCGGCACATTCCAGGGTTGTGTAAAATGAATATTATGCGGATCCAGCACAACGGCCAGTTTGAGATTTTTCTTATCGAATTCTTTTCTTAATTCGCGATAGAATTGCGTGAAATATTCGCCACGTAACTGTACCCAATCCATCCGGCTTGCAGAACGGGTGAAAGCCTGCGTCCTTAGATCGATGCCATACCTGCGTTTGAATTCCTTTACAACGGGTTCATTATATCCAAACTCATCCTGGTAACGCACCGAATGATTTTCCGCATAGGTAAAAAACATCGCGCCATCATACCTGTCGCGCTCCATCGCTTTCATGTGCAGATCGATGATCGCTTTCCGCGCATCAGGATAAGAAAAGTCGATAGCGCCGCCCTGGCGCAATACTCCATGACGATCGACTGGCACCCATTCAGGATGCTGGATGCGCAATAAACTTTCCGAATTAAAAGGATAATCATTGAACGGAGGCACATCCGCGTCACTGGCAAAATCACCGAGGTTGCCTACACCCCATATTTCCATGCCTCTTTTATGAGCGGCTTCTACGGCAAAGCTGTCGAGCTTCTGATTATATAAATAGAGTTGCCATTTCCAGAAAGAATAATACCGGACATTTTCGGGTCGTACATGAATCGCCTGCATCCAGGCAGCGGCTTCAAGACCACGCCAGTAAATGCGGCCTACGCCCAATGCTTTGAATAAATCAAAACTGGCTTCGATGGCTGCACGTGAATCTACCGGTAATGAGTTGCTCGTATAATTATTATCGCCGGTAGAAATAAACACGCTGTAAGGATTCCTGGCAGCAGCAGTGGATTGATCCTGTGCTTTTGAAGTTGCAGGCATCAACATGATGAAAGTGAACAATGCAATGATAACAAAAGATGGCAGGCTGGATTTCATATTACATTTTATGTGGAATGATCGGTGGCTAAAATTAACCGGAACAATAAACCGTTGCTGATACTTTTATTTATAAATTATTACATTTTCTTCCAAAAGCCCATTTGCCTGCCGAGATACCAGGCCGATATATAATTCGGTGTTTCACTAGTGAGTGCATGCAATGTGAATTCGATCTCGGGTATGGTTTGATCGTGATGCGGATCCACCATCCAGTGCATCCGATCGAAGTCGAGCTTCTTCATGATATCATACACCACTTCTTCGATATAAGGGATCGGCTCACCTCCATTCTTCAGGTACATCAGATAGATCATCGGAACTCTTGATGTGGCATCCTCCCAATAAATGCGGTGAGGATAACGCCAATAAGCAAACTTGTCGGAAGTGATAAGATCCTCGTGAGAGAAGGAAGGCCATACAGTTTCCAGGGGTCGCCATACATACTGGCTATCGATCATTTTGACCTCTGTATAATAATAATGAGCTCCGTATTCTTTATCGTAACCTATCAGGCATTGATCCAGCAACCGTTTCCATACCGCCATATATTCCGCTTTTTTTCCGGGCCGCAATTGCTGCAGGATGTCCAGTTGGATAGGCGCAAATACATTGATAGAAAATTCAGATACTTTTTTCCAGTCATTGAACATACCCGGGTTGGCCGCTGCTCTTGTATCAAAAAGAGTAGCCGAGACGGCACTCAATTCGCCGTGTTCGGCTTCGATCCGATCGGCAATAAGCTTGAATTTTTTATCGCTGGTAATTTTATACGCCACGAGATTGATCACCTTGAACATCCGCATGAACGTGGGATCCTTTTGCATATCCCATACATCATTTCCCGAGAGTATCGTATAATGAATGCGCTCCCAGTAGCTGGCAATCGCGGGCAATAGTTTGCGGATATAAGCAGCCTGTTCAGGATTTGCATACGGAAGAAAAGCCCATAGTCCTGCTACAACATAAATATTCTGATCAGGACTGGAAAAATCCTGCAATTTCTCTCCGAATGGTTTACAGATCCATCCGAAACGATCGGGACCTGCGAGATCAGCGATCGCTTTGATCCCTTTCAATGCACGAGCACATTCATCGAGCGCCGCTTTTTCATGCGTGGCCTGGTAGCGATAGACCTGCGATAACAGATATCCCCCGCATAAGTAGGAACTGTTTTCATTGTTCAGCCAATCCGCGCCCGTGATCTTTGGTGGTTCTCCTTTTACATTGATACGGAATTTAGGCAAGGATTGATTTTTAAAATCAGAAACCTGCCAGGCTCTTGTTTTGCCCGTCAATGCTCCATCGTAAGGAACGCAAATGGGAATGGTTTTCGGGCCAAAATGATCCGTCTCGATATACCGCTGGATCAATGCGATCTTCTGATCCAGTTTCATATCTGCGCGGAGGGTTATAATTCCTCTGGCTACCGGCGCTTGTGCATTGATATGCTGAAATAAAAAAAATGAAATAGCAGTTATGATCGATGAAGATATTTTTATCCTGCGGTTCATAAAAAATATAGAGGTTAAGATACCAGTGACTGAAAATAGAAGAAACGGATCAAACGATAGACGCTGGTAATAATTTTCAGTAAAACAGGGCGCAGGCAACAGTATATTTTATTGGCAGGGAATACAAATTTTCATACAGCTATCATGGAAATCCCTTTTATAACCAGTCCTGCTTTTATTTTTGTGCTTGCATTTTACGGAAAACCACACCCACAATCGTCATTATCAAAACTATATAGCACAACGGTCGATACTGGGTACTTTTCTTTACATTTGTGATACTATTTTACAACCCTATCCTCTGTAGTTTCCAGCCATCAAACCTGCATTCCGGATCATTTTACAAATGGTAATAAGCGCCTGAATACCCTGCCCGGCCGGGGAGCTTGCGGTTTTATTCCTATTTATGATACTATTTTTCAGATCGCTCAAATTGCCACCGGACGAATATTTGAAACGATTAATTTAGTAAGAACCTGTTTGGATCATGAAAGCTATTGAAAAGCGTTTACCGCGTGAGTTGGACAAATCCTTCATTGTTTTCAGAGAAAATGGCAAGGTGTTTCCTGCACCCTGGCATTATCATCCTGAATACGAATTGGTACTCGTAACAAAAAGTACGGGACGAAGAATGGTGGGCGATCATATTGGCTACTTCCAGGAAGGCGATCTTGTTTTCATGGGGCCGCTACTTCCACACGTTTGGGTAAATGATACAGAGTATAACGAACAATCCGATCTTATAGCGGATGCGATCGTTGTTCATTTCGAAGAATCCTTTCTCGGAAAGAATTTCATGAATATTCCGGAGATGGAATTGTTCAGGAAATTCCTCGCTCAATCGACCTGCGGAATGGCCATCAAGGGAAAATCAAGAGCGCGTATCAATTCATTGATGGAAAGAATGCTTCCCTTACAGGGATTGCAACGCCTGTCATTGCTCTTCGAGATCTTCGATATTCTTTCCACGACCAATGAATACGAGATACTGGCGAGTAAAGGATATATCCAGCATATCCAGTCCGATATCAATTGTTCAGACAGGTTCAGCAAGGTGACGGATTATATCATGCGGAATTTTGACCGCGATATCACCTTGCCTGAAATCGCCGGTGTCGCTAATATGGCGATGACGACATTCTGCAATTTCTTCAAAGAACATTACCGTGTCACCTTCGTGGAATACCTGCATAAGGTAAGGATCGGTCATGCCTGCAAACTTCTTGGTGAAAAGAACCAGAATGTGGTTGAAGTGGCGTATGAATGCGGGTTCAATAACCTGGCGAATTTCAACCGGCAGTTCAAGAAACTAAAAAAGATGACACCCAGCGAGTACAGAAGAATGATCAATGTATAAACCTATGTGTGTATTCCTATGTTTCTATGTGCCTATGTGGTAAAATGGGTAGTGAGGAATAGCGAGTGGCGAGTGCGAGGGAACCCTTTTCTTTACTAACTACTTACTATTAGCTTTTTTACCACATAGCCACATAGAAACATAGGAATACACACATAGAGAATCTTATCATAAAAAAACTTCCTGCTTATGAAATCGGTTATCTCCTATTCATTTCTCCTCCTCATCCTTTTTTCATTAAATACAGTAAAACCGAAGCCCCTGTTTAACGGTAAGAATTTAAAAGGATGGCATCTCGATGTGCCGATGATGGATACGGTTGCTTCTGCTACCAGCCCATTTATAGTCAAGGATGGCATACTGGTGGACATGGGAAAACCCACCGGTCATTTAATCACTGATAAAATATATGAAAATTACCGGCTGGAGGTTGAGTACCGGTTTCCTGGTAAACCGGGCAATTCCGGTGTATTGCTGCATGTTTCAACACCACGGATTATTTACAAAGTATTTCCGCGTTCGATTGAATCGCAATTACAGCATGGCCGTGCCGGAGATTTTAATTGCATGGAAGAAGATATCACCGTACCGGATATGGAAGCGAGACGTGGCCCTAAAGAAAAATGGGGTGTTACGCCTGATAAAAGATACCAGGTCAAACATCTTACAGATAATGAAAAGCCCATCGGGGAATGGAACAATATGCAGATCGAATGTAAGGCCGATACGATCAGGGTATGGCTGAATGACCGGCTGGTGAATGAGGGATTTCATTGTACGGCACAGAAGGGACAGATCGCACTGCAATCGGAAGGAACTGAGGTTGAGTTCAGGAAAGTTGTTTTAACACCTTTGCTAATTAACTGATAATATAACAGAACAAGGACAGAAGCGGGCGAATAAGTGTAAGATGAAGTTGAAGATAATATGGCGTCTTTACTTATTACATGCTAACCTAATAGAACACGGATAGAAGTGGATGGACGGATATTAATTGGATAAGTATATTGTGATAAAAAATCTATTTCATATCCGTCCATCCACTTCTATCCGTGTTCTACTTTTCTCATAAAGGCCCCTGCTAATTACGTATAAATTTATAGAAACCAGGCGTGGCTGTATCGGCTACTTCGCCATTGGGCTTGTGATAGATGAAATAGACTTCCATGTCTTTCTTACGTTCCGCTAATTGCAATCCCTTTACCACTCCCAGTCCCATGAAGGCATTATCATATCCATCGGCTGTGATCGCATCGCTGGCAATAACGGTGACACTGATCATTTCATTCTGAAACGGGTAACCGCTGACGGGATCGATCAGGTGACTGATCTTTTTTCCGCCGGCTTCATAGAATTTCCTGTAATTACCCGAAGTGGTTACCGCACCGCTATCCAATTGAATGATCTTTCGCATGGGTGATCCTGCTGCATCATTGTCATCAGGGCTTTCAATACCGATCGTCATTTTTTCACCGGATGGTTTAACACCTTTCACCCGGATCTCCCCTCCCACTTCTACCAAATAACTATGAATATTCTTTGATTCCAGGAATTCAGCCAGCAGGTCCACCGAATAACCTTGTGCAATTCCGTTCACATCGATCTGCACACAGGGTTTTGCTTTACTTAACCTGTTTCCTGACAGGCTGATCTTATCACTACCAATACAAGGCATCAATGACTGGATCGTATCAGCATCCGGCAAGGTAGTGATCCGCTGCGTACCAAACCCCCAGGCCTGCACCAATGGCGCGACCGTGATATCGAACATGCCGGCCGATTCATGATAGATCTCAAGGGAACGTTTGACAACCACCCTGCATTTTTCATCCAGCTCCAGTGCTTCTGCTGAACGATTGAACCGGCTGATCACCGAATAAGGCTTGTAAATAGAAAGCGAACTATCAATACTGGCAAAGAGACTGTCCGTTTCACCAGGCGTGATCACGCTATCCGTTGCATAATAAAGAAGGTGATAAGTCGTGCCCTGTGCATGACCGGCAATACGAAATTCCTTCATCTTGACAGGCTTTTGTCCCAGGGAGAGCAGCGATACCGCCATGATGAAGAGAAGGAAACGCATAGGGATGTGGTGATTGGGGGATTTGGAGATGTGTTGATTTGGTAATTTGGAAATGTGTTAATGTGATGATTTGTGAATGAAATAAAACCAAACCAATATACTGGTTATTTTCTAATCATAACCCAAATCATTCTACCTTATCAAATCGTCCCATCAACACATCTCCAAATCAACCTATGACCAAATCATCACATCAACTACAACACCTTTGTCTTACCAGGGATTGCATGCGCATAAAATCCATTGGCATCGGGCATTGACTGCGGTTGAACATCCCAGCCCAGCTTTTCAGGCATGCCGGTAAGTTGCGAGTTGATCGCATCGTCCCATTTAATTTCTTTTCCTGAATAAGTAGCCATACGACCGAGTATTGCAGTCATTGTACTTTTGGCAGCACGTTCTGCATCGGCATATACATATTTACCGGCCGCAACAGCGCCGAATAATTCATCATGTTCTACCTGGTAAGGATCAGGATCGGCTTTACCATCATGATCATATAACATTTTTCCTTTCGAGTTCCATAGCCTGCCGGTAGAAGTATGATTAGCCGAAAGATAAGCATGTCCTTTGGTTCCCTGGAAACTTTCATCCACGCGGTTCATCGTGCCTTCATAGTGACGGCATTGACTAAAGATAACCGTACCATCTGCATATTTATATTCCACGGAATGATTATCGAATATTTCTCCTGTGTCTTTACCTGTGCGCAGGAAACGGCTTCCTGTGCCTTGTGCAGAAATGGGGTATGCTTTTTTAACCCAGTTGGCTACATCTAGATTATGCACGTGTTGTTCGGTAATATGATCGCCCGAAAGCCAGTTGAAATAATACCAGTTACGCATCTGGTATTCCATTTCCGTTTGTGAAGCCGTACGGGGACGAACCCATACGCCACCGCTGATCCAGTATACCTGTCCTGAAACAATATCGCCGATATCGCCGTTGTAAATACGTTTGATCGTTTCGCGATAACAATTCTGATAACGACGTTGAAGACCTACTACTACATTTAATTTCTTGCGTTTCGCTTCTTCCGCTGCTGCGAGTACCGTACGGATGCCGGGTGCATCAACCGCCAATGGCTTTTCCATGAATACATGCTTGCCCTGGCGAACCGCTTCTGCAAAGGTGGAAGGACGGAACCCGATCGAAGTCGTCAGCAATACAACATCTGCTTCTGCGATCGCTTGCTTATAGGCTTCGAATCCGACAAATTTTTTATCTTCTGCTACATCTACTTTTTCTTTCCCGAATTTTGTAAACAAGGCATCATGGCTTTTATCGATATTATCACGGAATACATCTGCCATCGCTACCAGCTTCAGGTTGAATTTTGTACTCAATGCCTGTACAGTGGCACCCGTACCTCTTCCTCCGCAACCTATCAATGCGATCCTGATAGTATCCGATGAACCCGAGAAGGCATTTACCGGCATATTGCTCAATAATAATCCACCGGCGGCTAACAGTCCCGATTTCTTAATGAATTCCCTGCGGTCCCCATTGGCTGTAATGATCTTGTTATTTGTATTCATGGCATGCTTTTTATATTTTATAAATCAGGTATCGGTTGAGTGTTATAATATTTTTCAATTTCTTCCTTCGAAGGAGGGGTTACTGGTCTTACGATCCGTATGCCGACAAACGGCGCTTCCGGGAACCACCAGTTACTCTTGGGTATCTGCGGATCATTTCTTTTCCATCGCGGATCCGATTTACCACGACTGGCAGAGCGCAATGCAGCAGGCGCATCGGCATAAGAGCCACCGCGGATGACGTGCGGATATAATTTTACAGGAACCGCCACAGGATTATCAGCTATACTGTCTTTAAATTTTTTATAATAATCCGTTTCATATTGATCCATGGTCCACTCTCCTGCATTGCCCAGCATATCATACAATCCCCATGCATTTGGCTTCTTTCTTCCGACAGGATGTGTTTTCTCCTGGCTATTCGATACATACCAGGCGTAGTCACCGAGCTTCGAAGAACTGTTTCCAAATGAATACGGTGTTTTGGTTCCTGCACGGCAGGCATATTCCCATTCTGCTTCTGTGGGAAGGCGATAAAAAACTCCTGTTCTTGTATATAACCATTTGCAAAACTGGATCGCATTGTATTGCGTCATTCCAATAGCAGGAAATCCTTCCTTGCCCATGCCGAATGTCATGTCTAGATAAGGTTTGGTAGGTCGTGTAACTGCATCGACAAACGCATCGATCGAATCGCTGTTCCTGGTGGGATCGTAATCATGATACACAAACAATTCGTACAGGTCCCAGGTGATCTCGTACTGGCTGATATAAAATGGAGCGAGCTTTACTTTATGCAAAGGCCCTTCATCGGGTTTCCTGTTCTTTTCACCGGCAGGGCTCCCCATCAGGAATTGTCCGCCGGGAATAGCAATCATTTCAATGACCGGTTCTGCGCCCGGTATGCTTTGCCTGTAAGAACCAGTAACGGGTTGTGCTTTTGCTGTCAACGCAACTGCCAGTAATAAGACGATGGCTGCTAAATGTTTTATCTTTTCTCTCGGATACTCAATCACTATATATGTTTTCTATACTTAAGATACCAATATTCGCATTAACCTGCGACGCTCATCTTTTTTTGTTCATTTAACGATTTCTGATATGCTTCCAGTGCATCCGTATCGACCTTTGCCGATTTGGCAAAGTAAATAAATCCAAGTGCCTTGCGGCTGCGTGTTTCACTTTGATTCGCGCCTGCTGTATGAATAGTAAGTGAATGATGGATCAACAGGTCTCCTGGTTGCGCGGGGAAATAAATTTCATTGGCAATATCTTTTTCACCGTAATCAGTTATACCCTGGGAAAATCCCAATGTCTGCGTTCTTCCATGCGGACGCATCCCTGTTAAATGCGATCCCCTGATATAACGAACACAACCATTTTCACGGTCCACATCTTCCAATGCCATCCACATGGTTACCGCCCTCGAAGGTCTTAGCATGAAATAATAACCATCCTGGTGCGGAGGCGTTGCCTTACCGATCTTTGGCGGTTTATTGAAATATTCAATGGTCTTGCCATCCACTTCTTCTTCGAGCAATGATTTGGCAATGTTTTCGAATTTGCTTCCTTTGAGCATCGTCTCAAAGAAAGAATCGTATACGTTTATATCCTGTAATTGTTTCAGTGTGGACTGATCCTTTCTATCCTCGTAGAATACATGCTCGGGATGCATTTTAGGTAATGAGTTTTTGATGAAGGCGGAGAGTTGTTGATTTACTTTATCGATCTCGCCCCTGCTCATGAAACCGGGAATATAAACATATCCATCTTTGTCAAAAGAATCTTTAAGATCCCGGACGGATTTTTCATTCATAATAATCAGTTTGAATTAATAGTTAAACGATGACGGGTCATTTTGCAATATGACGGCCTAACCAAATGTAATAAGACAGCAGGGTTCGTTCATACTACGTTCTTTCTCAATTATGATACTATTCTTCAGGAGAAATGTGTGAACAATTCAGATCGTAATGGAGCGGTCGCGGGCAATGATTTTCCAGCTTCCGTCCACATACCCATTATCGATAGTGATGGCAGTATCGTAGAGTGCGCAGGTGGGACAAATATGTATAGGCAACCCATAGAAAAGGTCGCCGATCTTCCAGGAATGATCTTTACCGGCATCTACCACCAAATGCTCTTCGCTCTGGCTGACGATGGTGAGCCCAGGTGCATTGAGGAATGATACCCGTTTTTTCAATTCGTTTTCGGCAGCAACAGATTTATGTCCCATATCGAGACAAAGCGTTGTTTCACCGGGAAAAGAAATAACACGGGTGATAACAAGTGCAGCCGGTAAAAAAGGTTGATCGGGTATTGCATCGAGATAACCCTTATCCCAATAGATAAAGGTACCGGGGCTGCATTCGATATTCTCCTGTGCGGCATAGAAAGGAAAAGTCGGGGATCCACCGGCTACCATGCGGGGTGCATATCCTTTTTTTACAAGTTCGCTTTTCATAGCAAGCACTGGTGCAAAAGCAGCATGGCAAACGGCCCTGCGTTCTTCGATATCTGTATTATTGATATGGCCATCATAAGCATGCAGACCTGTGATGCTGATACCTTTTAATCCGGCACATTCTTCATATAACTGGATAGCTTCTTTTCCCGGTTTGATACCGGTGCGGTTCATACCGGTATTGAGATCGATATAAACGGGAATGACGATATCGTTGATCCTTGCCAGTTTAGCAATAGCACTGGCAGAAGAAAAATTATCTACGAGACAGGAGAACGAAGTAGCTGGATATTTTTTTATCAATACAATGAACCGATGAAGTTTGGGCCCGACGGGTTGATAAGCAAGCAATACATCTTTGACTTTGCAAAGACCCAGCATTTCGGCTTCGGCGATCGTTGCACATTTGAATTTATCGATACCGGCTTCCATCAGCAGCAAAGTCGCTTCTTTGGTCTTATGCGTTTTTACATGTGGACGGAGGCGCTTCGGATCATCGATCATCGTTTTCAGCAGGCTGATATTTTGTTTGACGCGTTCAGGATAAATAACAAGCGCAGGTGTATCCACCTGGTCGGCATCCCTGATCAAGTACCAGCTATCTGCTTTACTCATAATGCTTCTTTTAAGAAGGCCAGTCCTTTTACCGGTATATCATCTCTCGACGCTTCGATCGTGCGCCAGATAGAAGCCGCTTTCGCTATGGCTTTTACATCCTGCGTAAAAGATTCGATGACCACATCGCCGGCAAAATTAATCTTCTTTAGCGCAGCACTGATCTTTTTCCAGTTGATCTGGTCCGCACCGGGTATACCGCGATCGCAACCACAGGCATGAAGATGGCGCAGTTTATCGCCGGCAGCGATGATCGCTTTCCCGGGGTCTTTTTCCTCGATGTTCATGTGAAAGGTATCGAGCAATAACATCATCGCCTCATGATCCACATCCCGTATAAGTTTCATCGCCTGGTCGCAGGTATTGATAAAATCGGTTTCATACCGGTTAAGTGGTTCCAGCGCGATCTTCACGTTGCATTTTTCTGCGAATTGAGCGATCTCTTTGAGATGTCCCACGACTGTTTTCCATTGCGATTGATAATCCTGCGGCGATACTGCTTCTGCCCTGCCTACCGTTGAATAGATTGGACCGATCAATGTATGCGAACCGAGTGCCGGCATCATCGCCAGCAATCCTTTTACATACTCCAGTCCTGCTTTTTGTTCGGCAGGTGTGCCACGCAGGTCGCGGCCCGGCCCCATCGCCGCACCGACCGAACCACAGACCAGTCCATTTTCATCCAATGCTTTTTTTACCAGTACCGGGTCGATATGCGATACATCTTCGATCGCGATCTCGACTGTATCGAATCCCCATTTTTTAAATTGTGGAAACCATTTTACACTTTCATTGGTAAATGGCGAAGAAAATAGAAATGTGTTGATGCCGAATCTCATATGGTAGTATTGAACAGTTATCGTTAATTTTTTATTTGCTCATAAACAAACACACCTTTTTTATTGGAAACGATGATATCGATGCGTTTGTCTTTGGTAATATCTTCTGCGAGCAGGTGTAATCCCACACCGGTATTATCATCCAGCTGATGGCGTATCCAGCTCGGTTCGCGGCCGGGTTTGCCTGGTTTATATTCGAACCAGTATAATACAGAAGGCTCCATATCTCCGGGATCGCCTTTGATATGTGCGAGATATCGTTTACCGGTGATCAAATCAGGATACCCATCGCGGTTGATATCAGCAAAAGCAAGCCCATGACTTTCTGAAAATGTTTTATCGATCACATGGTGTTTCCAACTGATATTCCCGTTGGCATCTTTTACCTGCTCATGCCACCACACACCATAGTTATGCGCCGATGAAGAAATTACATCAAGATCACCATCCCTGTCCACATCCATCGTATACATTTCAGCACAATCATCTCCGAAATCGGCCGGGTGAAAAACCCATCCGGGTTGTTTCGGATCTTTTGGCATTTCCCACCAACCTTCTTTGATGAGAATATCTTTTCGTCCATCATTATTCATGTCTTCAAAACCGAGGCCATGTATAGTTGGTTTATAAACGCCCAGGACGGTATCGGTACTGAAAGGAAATTCTGACCAGGCCGTATCTGCACGATTAACCGGAGCGCGGAGCCATACCATTTTCTTTTTAACGGCGTTGGCGCAAATAAGATCTTTGCGTCCATCACCATCCACATCCACAAAGATGGGCGCTTCATTACCGGTATTTGCATAGACGAAATGCATTTTCCAATGACCTGTCTTTTTACCGGGATTTTCATACCACACTGTTTCGCGGCCGGGAAGACCGATGCGGATCAGGTCGATCCAGCCATCTTTATTTACATCGAGTGAGAAGTTAAGAAAGGAATTACTATACCCTTTTGTAGCAGAGAAAGTATCCGGTTTTGCAATTTCATGCTTTGTCCAGGAAGGTGCTTCAAACCAGTAGGCTCCTGCAAGCACATCTGTTTTTCCATCGTGATTGACATCCCCTACAGCTACACCTTCCGATACGAAATCGAGGGTCAGTATATGTTTACGGAAAGATACATTGGATATTTTCTGGGCAATGACCAACTGGCCGGATAACAGGCAAAGTATCAACATTACACCGAACCTGTTATGCAATCGCTTTATCATAACTATTGTTTTAATGCGTATTGAAACCCTTCACCTCATTTCTTTCATGCACGTGTTTGCAGGCTATCTGCATCTTCTTCCATATCAACCGGGCCATTTCCATTTTCAATGTCGTGAATGGATTTGACGGTTTTAAAGAAAGAATCCGGCGTCACCGAAATGGTATCAATTCCTTCCCGCACCAGGAACTGGCAAAAGTCAGGGAAGTCAGAAGGTCCCTGGCCACAGATACCCACTTTGATCGATGCTTTCTTGGCTGATGCGATCACCGATTTGATCATCGACTTCACCGCTTCATTCCGTTCATCATACAGGTGTGCAACGATCGATGAATCACGATCGAGACCCAATACCAATTGCGTAAGATCATTCGATCCGATGGAAAATCCATCGATATGTTTAGCAAACTGGTCCGCCATCAGCACGTTGGAAGGAAGTTCCGCCATCAGGTATACTTCCAGTCCATCTTCCCCTCTTTTCAATCCATATTCATTCATGGTCTCGTATACACGCTGGAGTTCTTTCACCGTGCGGCAGAAAGGGATCATCACTACTACATTCGAAAGGCCCAATGTTCTCCTGACCTTATCGATAGCCTTACATTCCAGCCCGAATGCTTCTTTGTAAGCAGGTGAATAGTACCTCGAAGCGCCACGCCAGCCGATCATCGGGTTTTCTTCCACCGGTTCAAAATGCTTACCGCCTAAAAGATTGAAGTATTCATTGCTTTTGAAATCCGAGAAGCGTACGATCACTTTGTGGGGATAGAAGGCCGAAGCGATCCTGGCAATACCAAAGGATAATTTTTCAACGAAAAAATCTTCCCCGCTTTTAAATCCGCGTGTGATCTCGTTGATACGCGCAGATAATTTCGGGTCATTCAGTCTGGAATGCCCCATGAGTGCAAGCGGATGCACCTGTATATAATTGTTGATGATAAATTCTTCCCTCGCCAATCCTACTCCTTTGCAGGGCAAGTGAGAGAAATGAAAGGCCATATTGGGCGATGCTACATTGAGCATGACCGGTGTATTGATTGCCGGCAATTCGTTTATATTGAATTCATTTCTTTGAAATGAAATTGATCCTTCATATACCAATCCTACATCGCCTTCGGCGCAGGACACAGTTACAACGCGCCCCTTGTCCAATAGCTTTGTCGCATTACCACAACCAACGATCGCCGGTATTCCCAGTTCACGCGCTACGATCGCCGCATGACAGGTCCTGCCTCCTTTGTTGGTAATGATCGCCGAAGCATTTTTCATGACCGGCTCCCAATCAGGATCGGTCATATCCGTTACCAGCACATCCCCTTTCACAAAATGCAGTTGCTGCATTTTTGTTTTATCGACTGCTTCGAGGATCGCGACCTTACCTGTACCGATCTTGTCACCGACAGCAATTCCTTTGACAAGGATTTTTTCATGCCGTGTATTATCATCTATCGCATATTCCGTAACGATCTCACTACGCTTGCGTGAATGGATCGTCTCGGGTCTTGCCTGCACGATATATAACTGACCGGTAACGCCATCCACTGCCCATTCCACATCCATCGGGCACCAGTGACCTTTGATGCGGGTATAATAATCCTCGATCACGGCTACCCATCTGGCTAACTGCAATACCAGTTCATCGCTGATACAAAAATTATCGCGTTGCTTTTTTGTATTGGAAACGATATCCACTCTTTTACCAGCTTTTTTTCCATAGACCATCCTGCTTTCCTTGGTACCGAGCTTTTTCTCGATGATGGAAGCATATCCTTTTTTCAAAGTTGGTTTGAAAACGATGAATTCGTCGGGTGAGATCGAACCCTGCACAACCATTTCACCCAATCCATAAGCGCCATTGATAACGACCACATCGCGGAATCCGCTTTCTGTATCCAATGAAAAAGCTACTCCCGATGCAGCCAGGTCCGAGCGCACCATTTTCTGTACGCAAACAGAAAGACCGATCTGGAAATGATCGAAGTGGAAACTTTCGCGGTAACTGATCGCCCTGTCCGTAAACAGGGAAGCGAAGCAATTACGTACCGCCTGCAATAATTCATCGGCTGTGCGGATGTTCAGATATGTATCCTGTTGTCCGGCAAAAGATGCATCGGGCAAGTCCTCGGCCGTGGCAGAAGAACGGACGGCCACATCAACGTCCTTTGTATTGAATTGTGCAGAAAGTTCATTGTATCGTTGTGTGATCCGGGCGGCCAGGTGCGGCGGGAATGTTCCCTTGGCGATCAGTTCCCTGACCTGCATACCACATTGACGGAGCGATTCGATATCATCTGTTTTAA
>CAMLGR010000002.1 GCA_946479615.1 uncultured Bacteroidota bacterium
GTCCTATGACCTGGTAAAGCCGAAAACGAAAGC
The DNA here is from genome assembly GCA_946479615.1 of uncultured Bacteroidota bacterium. Next base: position 34 of record CAMLGR010000002.1, read on the forward strand.
AAGGAAGAAGTAATTATGGTTGATCTCTTACAGCCACGGCAATCGTCGAACCTCCTGTGCTATAATAGAGAAACCACTTGTTCTTAAAATAAACAAGTCCTTCTACAAAACATATATCATTTATTTCGCCTGAACATTCATAGGGTTTATCTGGTTGGATAAACCCATTTTTTTTCTGCCAATCAATCGATAATACGGGCGATATAAATCAATTTCCTGATCCTGCCGCCAATAACCAACCACAAATAGAAAAGATGGCCGCTTTTATGATTTAACTTATTCTTTAACAGTTGTTATCACTCTGTTATTATTACTGGCCAGCACTGGTTTTGCGCACTTTTTGAACTCTAATTGGTTAGTGATAATGATTAAAATTTAAAGTGTATGAAAAAGATAATAATTGCATTTGCAGCCGTGTTGCTGACGCTGGGTGCATCAGCACAGAGAGGACGTCATGGCGGAGGTGGATACCATGGAGGCCGCCCCTATTACAGGAGTGGCGTTCGTACATATATTTCTGCAGGTATCTATAGTAACCCGTTTTATTCTCCATATTATTATGGACCTTCTTACCGGTATTACAGCCGGCCGAGCAGGTTATCCATGGAAGTAGCCGACATCAAGGCGGATTACAAGGATAAGATCTGGTCGGCACGACATGATAAATCATTGAGCCGTTCAGAACGCAAAAAAACTATTCACGAATTGAAAGCACAGCGTGACAAGGAGATTCGTGATACAGAAATGAATTATTACAAACGATAACACCATCCTTTTAAGAGACCCCTTAGGGGGTCTTTTTTATTGATAGCCATACATCCGTCGCGTTTCCTGAAATACGCCTAATTTAGCTGGCTTTACACAATACAGCTATGAATCTTTCCCTTCATTCCAAACTTCCCGAGGTCGGCACGACGATCTTTACCGTTATGAGTGGTCTTGCTGCTCAATACAAAGCTGTCAACCTGGGACAGGGTTATCCCGATTATTCCATGAGCCCGGAACTGGTATCGCTGGTGGACCAGGCGATGAAAAAAGACTGGAACCAGTATGTTCCCATGCAAGGCTATATGCCTTTACGCGAAGCCCTGGCAGAGAAAGTGGAGTTCCTGTATGGACAACCGGTCAATCCCGACACACAAATTACCATTACGCCGGGTGGAACGTATGCTATTTACACAGCATTGACTACGGTATTGCAACCGGGTGATGAGGTGATTGTCTTTCAACCTGGTTATGACAGCTATATACCCAATGTACAGATCAATGGTGCGGTGCCGGTGCTTATCGATCTTAAATTCCCGGAATACAAGATTGACTGGAACGAAGTGAAACAAAAGATCACTCCGAAAACAAGGATGATCATGCTGAACAGCCCGCACAATCCAACCGGTTCGGTATTACGTGAAGAAGATATTCAGCAATTGAGATCGATCGTTACGAACAGCAATATTCTCATATTAAGCGATGAAGTATATGAACATTTAATGTTTGACGGGTTGACACATTTGAGTATGCTCCGCTACCCTGACCTGATGGAACGCAGCTTTGTCTGTTTTTCATTTGGCAAAACCTATCATTGCACGGGCTGGAAACTCGGTTATTGCATTAGCTCGCCGGAGCTGACAAAAGAATTTCGCAAGGTTCACCAGTTTAATTGTTTCTCCTGTCATTCGCCTTCCCAGGTGGCGCTGGCCGATTTCCTGCAAAAAAAAGATTCTTATCTTGAACTGGGAGCTATGATGCAGTCCAAACGTGATCTGTTCATTTCACTTATGAAGAATACGAAATTCAGCCTGCTGGATAGTAAAGGCAGCTATTTTATCTGTGCCAAATATGACAGGATCAGTGATGAAAAGGACAGTGATTTTGCGATCCGCATCACCAAAGAATATGGCGTGGCCGTGATACCGGTATCGGTTTTCTATAAAAATGCAACGGATAATAAAGTGGTGCGTTTTTGCTTTTGCAAAAAGAATGAGACCCTTGAAGCAGCTGTTGAAAAACTGGTTAACATCTGATTCAAAAAAAAGAAAGCATCTTTGCGCTGATTTACTGACTTAATAAAGTAATTATGTCCAAACTAACCTTCACCGAAAAAGCAATTCTTGCCCTGGTAGGTATCATGCTTATCATTGGGTATGTTCTTTTTTATAAAGACGTTAATCAATTTGTAGCGTATACAAGAGAAGATGGTATTGTGGAATGGCTGACAGTGCTGGGGCTGCTGCTGGGATGTATCGTTTGTGTACGTCGTTTCTTAAAGCTTCGCAGGTTGCGGAACGCCTGGTTCCTATTTGTGACGATCATGCTGGCGGTTATGCTGTTCTTTGCTGCAGGTGAAGAGATCTCCTGGGGTCAGCGCATACTGGGTCTTAAAAGCCCGGAGTATTTTTTGGAACATAATACGCAGGGTGAAACCAATCTTCACAATCTTGTAGTCGATAAAGTAAAATTGAATAAGGTCATTTTTTCTATTGGCCTGATTGCTGCGATGGGACTTTATTTGCTGGTAATCCCTTTTTTATACCGCTATAGCGCCAGGATCAGGAACCTGGTCGATCGCAGCGGCATTCCTTTACCCCGCTTGTACCAGGTGATCAGCATTCTCTTGTTATTTGTTATTACGGAACTATTGCATCATGAAAAGAAAGCGGAGATGCTGGAAGCGGGTATTGCCTTACTCTTCTTTTTAATAATAAGATATCCCGGCAATCCCTATATGTTTAAAAAAGACCGGTTACCGTCCTAATCATTTTTCAATATGCGCCAGCATTAATGTATCGCACAGTTTCATCCTTGTCTTAGGATTCAGGAATTTTAACTTCATCCTGGCTACATTATAATCTGTGTGGCTGATCACTGGTTTGATGATAAAACTATCAGCTTCAAGTTGCCTTGCCAGTCCTGAACTCAACAAGAAGTATGAATCCTTCATCGACGGTAATTTTTCCGCCAGCAGGTTTGTTTCAATGATCGTATGATTATGGTTGCGGTAAAAATCAAAACTATGCGCATTCACATCCAGCAAATAAATATCCTTGTCGTCGATTGCCAGCTTCTCCTGCCTGATCTTAAATGCCAGTTCATTCCCACCCTGGTATTTCATCAGTTCCGGAAAGAAATTATAATTCATAAAAAAGTTGATGGCGAGTGAGAAAAAAACAGTCATAGCGATTACTTTCATTCCCCTGTTAACCTGCCTTTTTATCAATAGCCATACAATCCCCAGAATAGCAATGGGGCCCAATACCTGCATCAGCGGTGCCTGCGGAGGGAGAAAGTAATAGTTGAGTATAATGATCGCTACAATCACCAAACAAGCCATTGCAAAGTGTAACGGGTAAAAAAACCTGGTTGCTTTCCTGTAAGACAATACCAGTCGCAGGTAAGGGGCTGTAAATAATGCCGCCAGCGGCAAAAGCATGAATATATAATGCGGCATTTTAAATTTGGAAAAAGAGATCGTAAAAAGAATAAAAGCAAATGCCAGGGCTGCAAAATTGAATGGATGTTTCCATTTTTTCAACCATATCATCCGGCGCAGCCAATATACCACGGCAATATAAGCAGCAATACACCAGGGAAAGAAAGCCCACAGAAAAGTATGATATAAAAAGAATACACTGCTGTTTCTTCCTCCTTTGATAAAATTATCTCCGCCAAAGCGTTCAAAGTTCTGGTCCCATAATATGAATTTTACTCCCGAAATATGATCCATATTCCGTACTACCTTTTCCGGGTGCAGGTTGAATTGCTTATAGTAAGCATATAAGACGGGAGAAATGAATAGGGCCAGCAAAGGAAGTATCAGCCATGTCTTCCATGATAACAGAATATTCCATTTCTTATTCAGCAGGATGTAAAAGAAAGCTGCCATAAAAATAATAACAGGCCCGATCCATCCCTTTGTAGAAAAAGCGATCGCTGTACCCAATGCAGCCAATACAATATGCCCGATTTTTCTTTTATCTATAAATGCAATAAGCTGCCATAATCCAAATATGATCGCTGCCATTAAGGGAGTTTCCATCCTGGCATCATTGATCGAAAGAATAAAACCCTGTGCGGTTGCCAGCATGACCGCTGCCAGTTTTCCCGTTGTTTTATCGGATAAATGCTTTCCCAGTTTATAAGTACTGAAAACAGATATTAAACCAAACAAAATAGCAGGCAGGCGGTAAGCAAATGTATTTACACCAAAAATCTTATAACTGATGGCAGAGACCCAAAAAAGAAAATGAGGTTTATCCAGATAATCCATATTGCGATCGACCAGGCTGGTATAATCATTATGTTCCAGCATATGCAATGCAATATTCGCGTGGTGTGCTGCATCTTTATCCATCAATGGAAAAAACAAAGCTCCGCAATAAACCAGCAGGCAAAAGAATCCGAGCAGGTATTGATAAATATCCTCTTTTTCCAGATCGATAGAATACCTCTTAACCATGAGTAACTGATAAGTTGTTGTAATTACAATCCTGCTTTGGCGCTGATCTCCAGCATGCGATCGATCGGTTTGCGCGCCGCCTGACGGAGCTGCTCATCCATCGTGATCTCCGGTGTTCCGTATTCCATACATAGGTATAATTTTTCCAGTGTATTTCGTTTCATATGCGGACAATCATTACAGGCGCAACTGTTATTGGGAGGTGCAGGAATAAATGTCTTATCGGGTGCCGATTTCATCATCTGGTGAAGAATACCGGTCTCTGTAGCTACGATAAATTCTTTAGAGGGATCCGTTTGGGTATACTTCAATAATCCGGTAGTAGAGCCAATATAATCAGCCAGGCGTAATACAGGTTCTTCGCATTCTGGATGGGCGATAAATTTTGCGTTTGGATGTCTCGTTTTTAATTTCGTGATCTTTTCCAGGCTGAAGATCTCATGTACCATGCAGGCGCCGTTCCACAGCAGCATATTCCGGCCTGTTACTTTGTTGATATAGCCACCGAGATTCTTATCAGGTGCAAAAATAATTTTCTGGTCTTTTGGAAAACTCTCCACGATTGTTTTAGCATTGCTGCTGGTGACAATCACATCGCTGAGTGCTTTAATGCCGGCACTGCAGTTGATATAGCTTACCACCACGTGATCAGGATGTTGCTCTTTGAATTTTTTGAATAAAGGCGGTGGACAGCTATCGCTGAGTGAACAGCCGGCTTTGAGATCGGGTATCACTACTTTTTTCGTGGGATTAAGGATCTTTGCCGTTTCAGCCATGAAGTGCACACCTGCAAAAACAATCATATCAGCTTTTGTCTTTTCGGCCTGTTGTGCAAGTCCCAGGCTGTCGCCGATATAATCCGCCACGTCCTGGATATCAGGTTCCTGGTAGTAGTGTGCGAGCAGGATCGCGTTCTTTTCTTTTTTCAACCGTTCGATCTCGGCAAAGAGATCGAGTGTTGGATCCAGGTCGATGTCCAAAAATCCATGCTGGTCAACATTGGCTTTCGCGGCTTCAAGAGTTTCTGTGATCATGACTGAATTTTTTTTCGATTGTTTCAAACGGGTAGCAATATTCCAACCCCTTTCCCAATTTTTCAAAAACAATTTTCAAAATCCTTCTTATCGTTTATAATAATAGTATTAATATATTTTTATAAAAAAGCTTATTATTATTACGGGTGTGAATTCGTGGATAAGATTTAACTGAAAAATATTATAGTATGGTTATCCACAATAAAAACAAGGAAATCCACAGTAAGTTTTATGACTGCTGCTGGATTTGAGGGTTGCTATTCACATCGATGTTAAAAACCAATCTTAATAAAATTAATAATTTTTTAATCGTAACAACTGTGGATTGGTACTTAATAACTCTTACTATGTTTACCGGGGGTCTGTTAATACAGGTGAATTTTTAAATTGCGATCTAATAATTACATTTCATATTAACGTTCCACACGAGGATATTCACATCTTTTATTCTACGTTAACATGCCGGTGGGGATAAAAAGCCTCCTTGAAAAGGCAATAACAGAACATACAGATACAATAAACATGATATATGAAGGGTGGAATTGAGATTTGATGTGCTAAAGCCATATACCGAAGGCCGGAGTTTTATCAGGGTTAACTCTGCTGTATTATAGTATATAGGAGGATAAAAGAATGACTGATCCCCGGAGCTGACCTCATTTTAGTATCAGTGAAAGACAATAATGGCGATAGGGCTCAATCTGAAAAAAGAATAAAAAGCGGTTAAAACCGCCCATTTTATGGTGATTTTCAACTTTTTTTACCCCTTTTTCAACGATTTTCGATGGTTTTGAGGAAACTAATAACCCGGGATTTCCACGAAAGTTGGCTTACAGGTGCCATTATCCGGGGAAATCATCTTTCCTGGATGGCCTTTAACCTGCAGGTTGCCGGGAAAATATTTTTTTCGATGAACCTATAAGGTTCGGAAAAACTCCTGAGAATGAGCGCCTGCCGTGGTTTTCCATGCCTAATTTTCCCGGTTCATATCCCCAAAAACCATATTTTTGCCATCCGTTTTTTAAAATGGATACAATATTATGTCAGTAATACAGCAGATACAGGAGAAGTACGCTAAACTGATGGCGATCATCATTGCTATCGCCCTGATCATTTTCGTGGTTATGCTTGCTTTTGAAAACGGAGGAAGCCTGCTTCGCGGCAGTAACTCCGATGTTATTGGTAAAGTAAACGGCGAAGAAATCAGCGGCGCCTCTTTCCGTCAGAAAGTAGATCAATATGAAACGTACCTGAAACAACAATACGGACCCAATGCCGGTTCTATGGTAACCCAACAGGCTATACAAAATGCCTGGGAAGCAGAGGTAGGACAAATCGTATTGAAATCAGAGTTGGATAAACTCGGTCTCCGCATTGGTAAAAGAGAACTGGGGGATATATTATATGGAGCAAATCCTCCGCAGGAACTGAAACAACAGTTCAGCAATGCCGAAACAGGTATTTATGATGCGGCCAGCGCCAAAAGACAACTTGACCAGGTATTGAAAAGCGGTACGCCCGAACAAAGAGCAAATATCAATGCATTCATCAGCCAGCAGGAATTTCTCCGGTTGAATGAAAAATACAGCAGTCTTTTGAACAACAGTTTTAATTATCCAAAATGGATGGTTGAAAAACAAAACACGGATAACAGCCAGCTTTCCAAAATCTCTTTTGTAAGAGAAGTATATGCAAGCATTCCTGACAGCGCCATTACTATAAGCGACAAGGAGATTGGAGAGTATGTTTCAAAACATAAAGATGAATTTAAACAGGAAGAAAGCCGCAGCATAGAATATGTATCTTTCAGCGCACAACCAACAGCTGCCGATACAGCCGCCGCTTTAAAAGATATCACCAGCCAAAAAGCAGAGTTCGACACAACTGCTGATGCGTCTGGAATGACAGTGCGTTACGGAAGTTCTATTCCTTATTCCGATGTTTATTTTGGTAAAACACAATTGCAGACTGCCAACCAGCAAATGCAAACCTCATTTAAGGATACGATCCTGACATTACCCAAAAATGCGGTATATGGTCCTTATCTCGAAGGTGGTAATTATGTATTGGCAAAAATGCTTGACAGTAAGATCCTTCCGGATTCTATTAAATGCCGTCACATACTATTAGGAACAGCTGACCGCCAGGGTCAGCCGTTGATGGATGATTCGATTGCACATCACCTGGCAGACAGCATCGCTACTGCCATTAAGAGCGGCGCTAATTTCGATTCCCTTGAAGCTAAATTCTCTACCGATCAGCAAGCGCATTTAACAAAAGGTGAAATGACATTTGCTTCTTCAGTAATACAAGGTGAAGGCTTTGCACCGGAGTTTGGCAAATTCCTGATCAATGGTAAACCCGGTGATAAACAGGTTGTAAAAACACAGTTCGGATGGCACTATATTGAGATCCTTAATTTTATCAAACCTGAACCACATTTTAAAATAGCTTACCTGGCAAAAGCCATCGAAGCAAGTTCAGAAACAGATGCCAATGCCAATAACGAAGCCAATCAGTTTGCGGGACAAAGCCGCAGCCTGAAAGCGTTCGATGATAATGCAGAAAAATTGAAAGCAAAAGGCATTAATAAATTAAGACAGGACAATATTTCTCCCAACGAATACAGGCTACAGGCAGGAGAATCAAGAACATTGGTAAAAGCTATTTATGCAGCTGATGCCGGCGATGTATTACCGGTAGAAAGAGTGGGAGATAATTATATAGTAGCCGCTGTAACAGAAATAAACAAAGAAGGAACACAATCCGTTGCGAAAGCAAGACCGGTTGTTGAATCCATTCTGCGTAATCATAAAAAGGCAGAACAACTTGCGAAGAAGATTGGAAATGCTACTACACTCGAAGCTGTTGCAACGGCATTGGGTGGAAAGCAAATTGAAGTAGCAGATAGTCTTCGCCTGGCGAATACAACACCTTCCCTGGTCTCGGCTGAGCCAAAAGTAATTGGCGCCGCTTTCAACCCGGCGAATAAGACAAAAATTTCACCTGTTATTGAAGGCACACAGGGTGTATATGTGATCAGGATCGACAACCTGACTGCTACACCATTGGGTGATGCGAATGTAGCCGAGCAAAGAAAAGCAAGAGCTGATCAGAAGAAAATGAGCCTGATGCAAATGATGCAACAGGGATATGATCCTAATACTGCCATCTTAAAAGAAGCTGCAACTATTAAAGATAACAGGAACAAGTTTTATTAAGCATATAGTGTGCAATCACACACACAACCAAAACTCACAGCGAAATGGCCCCAACAGGGGCCATTTGTTTTACGGGCAGGGTAAACAATACCCGGGGATGAGTGTTATCTTTGAACGAGTAGTATGGATGAACCTATAATAAATAAAGTAGCCGAAAGCGGGCTGATTACCCTGGACCCGGAAAAGTATTATCCGCAGGAAGCGACTGCGTTGTTTGACCTGAAGGAGTTTCTTTTTATGGAATTGATCCTGAAGGAAAAGGATTTCCGTGAAAAATTAAAAGCCTATGACTGGGAGCCGTTCCGGGATAAATATGTGGGCGTTTATTGTTCAGCCGATGCGATCATTCCTGTATGGGCCTATATGCTTATCGCGGCCTACCTGGAACCGGTAGCAAAAGATGTGATCATGGGAGATGAAAAAGAACTGCATCGCCGCCTGTTTCTTAAAAACCTTTCTACTATCAATGTGGAAGAATTCTCCGATAAAAGAATAGTCATAAAAGGATGTGGTGAAACACCGATAGGCGATTTTGTGTATATGGAAATTACCAGGCTGCTTCGTCCTGTTGCCAAAAGCATAATGTATGGAGAGCCGTGCAGTACGGTGCCGGTATATAAGAAAAAATAAGTGTGAGGTACGAAGTAAGAAGTACGGGCGCCTGATAAAGAGATCGTACTTCTTACTTCGTACCTCATACTTATATGAGACCGTCCTCTTTTAACCTGTACTGTTCTTTTATTTTTCTCATTACCTCGTCCATAGAAGCCCGGTGATCTTTCGGGCTCCACTCACCCCGCTCCCATTTTTCCAGTTCTTCATTAATATGTTTCTCCTGCAGGGAGGATAATTTATTGACGAGCTTATCCGACATTTCTTTTTGTTTCTGATAGAATACTTTTCTTTTTTCAAAGGAAATCTCCTTATCCTGACGAATCTCATTTTCAGAAGCGGCCATAGCCAGTAACTCTTCTTTTGCCAGCGCAATATCATAAGGGCCTACCGGCATAATCAGTTTCGAAAGAATAGGGCCGATCTCTACCAGTATGATCAATAAAGAGATCAAAAGACTGGTCCAGAAAACACTGCTCTCCTGCGCCGAAAGATCTGACAATGCTTTATTACGTTCGAGAAAGCCGACATTGGCACCAGCCGCCAGTTCATACTCTTTTCTTTTTTGCTCGAGTGAAGCTGTAACCCCGGAAAGAATACTATCCTGCTGACCAATCGCCAGTGTTAATTGTTTCAACTCGGGAGAATATTGCTGTAATGCCTGGTTATACGTGTTCATTTTTAACCGGGTAAGATTGTCAATACCGCGTTGCATGGAACCGGCCGTGCCATCTGCTTCGTGTACATAGGATTGCTGCAATTGATATAATGTATCTTCTATACCTGTTTTTCTTGCGGTTAAACGGGCTCTTTCACTGGTAGCTTTTTGTGCAAGCGCTGCATTTTCTATTTGTAATAAGCTATCGTTGAGCTGAATTTTTTTATGAATATTCTCGATGACCCTGGTATTGATCTCTTTTTCAAAGATTTTTAATTCGAGCGGACGGGCTATCGTCAAACCGATCAGCAGGGCCAGCGCCATCCTGGGTACCGCCATCCATATTTGTTTCTGACGCGAAACGCCATACTTGCGCATGGTAGAAACAAGAAAGCGGTCGAAATTAAAAATGATCAACCCCCACACAACAGCAAAAACGATCGTAAAAAGCCAGTTGTTGAATACACTGTACATGGCATATCCCGCTGAGAGCGAAGCCAGGATAAAAGTGGCGAGGATTACACCGCCAAGACCCGAGTATTTGGTTTGTTCGGAAGGGTATTGTTTTAATAATTCCTGGTGGGCACCTGCGCACCACCATAAAAAACGGGTATCGGAAGTTTTCTTGTTCTTTTTTCCGAATGAATCATAGGTATACAGCGAATCCTCCTGTTGATTGATATCAGCAGCCATACATAATAGTTTACAGTAAAATGAATAGAGTTACCTTATCGGGTTGAAGTGTGGGTCTGTTAAAAACGCAGGAAGAGACGGTAAATTGTAAAAACAAAGTTAATTAAATGTACGGTGTCAGGCGTACGGTGTACGACCGGACTATAATTATAGTTTTCTTCTAATATAGGGAAGACGTACACCGTACATTCATAAATCACATTCTATCAAACCAACCCCTGCGTTTGAAGACGGAGATCATCCAGATAGGAATGATCAGCATTATGCTGACAGCGATCCAGAAACCGTATTGATTATGGAGATAAGGGATCGATTCGAAGTTCATACCGAAAATACCACCGATCACCGTAGCCGGCGCCAGCAGGCAGGTCACGATCGCCATTACCTTCATCACTTCATTCATCTTCAGGTTTACGTTGTTGAGATAAAGGTCCTGCATACTCATCATCATATCACGGTAGTTTTCCGTGAGGTCGATGGCCTGTACGATATGATCATATACATCTTTAAAATACTTGGTCGTTCTGTCGTCGAGCAATTCGCTTTCGCTGCGGAGAATGCCCCCGATAAGATCGCGCACGGGAACGGTATTTCTTTTTAAAACGATCAGCTCTTTCCGCAATTGATTTATCCGCGCCAGCGATTTTTTATTACTGTTCCGGATGATCTCTTCTTCCAGTGTCTCGATCCGGTCGCCCAGCTTCTCCATGACCAGGTAATAATTATCCACGATAAGATCGAGCATACTATAGCAGAGATAATCCGCACCTCGCTGACGAACCTTACTGGTCGCCATTTTAAGACGTTCACGCAGCGGGTTGAAAACATCACGATTGGCATCTTCCTGGAAACTGATCACAAAATCCTTACCCAATACAATGCTGATCTGCTCCTGCTCCACCGTTTGCTTCCCGGTATTATAATAAAGCATATTAAGCAGGCAGAACATCACGCCCTCCACATCATCCATCTTGGGACGCTGGTTGATGCTAAGAATATCTTCGATTAGAAGCGGGTGAATACCAAAATGATTACTGATCGATTCCAAATCAGCTTTACGCAGGCCATCGATATTGATCCAGGTGATGCGGTTGCTAGTCTTATAATTAAAGGCCTCTTCTACATTGGAAAGTTTCTTCTCTTCCATGCTGCTGATATTGTAATCATGCACACACACTACCACCTCGGCGGCCTCTTCCCGCTGCGGGATCACCGTAGGGTTTACTGACAGGATCTCCTTGGTACGCTGTGTACCAAACAAATTCGGCAGGTAGAGGTAGCGAAGATATTTTTCCGGTTTCAGCCTGACATTCATAAAAAGAAAGATAATAAATGATATGCAAAGATCGGCCCGGAATGGATAGATCGCAACAGGAGGTCCTGCTTCCGCCAATGAAATTTTAAGAAGCCGGGGCTGGCCGTTTCTTCCGGATGCCGGCTATCCGGAGATAAATTGTCCGTGTATCCGGGTTAAATGTCCCCTTTGATGTCAATACGAGCGCCGGTCTGGCAAGGTATTTAGGTAGTAAATCCTACATTTATGCCTATTGATTATTCAAAGCCGGCCGACCAATATGACGATACAGACACAAGAGCGAAAAAAATTTAAAAAAGGGGATATAAAGCCGCTGTTGCAGCAATCACTTTTGGAAATGAAGAAGAATGATCCGCTGCGCATGGCCGGCGCAACAGCTTTCTTTACCACATTTGCCCTGCCACCTATCCTGATCATCATTTTTCAATTATTCAGTCTTTTCCTGGATAAGAAATTTGTGGGTACCAGCATCATGAAAATACTGACAAAGACGCTTGGTAAACTGAGTTCGGAACAAATACGGATTACCACAAGAGGGTTCCGCAATTTCACGCATAACTGGTTTACAACGGTACTGGGGTTTTTGTTTCTCCTATTCGTGGCTACCACGCTTTTCCGCATCATAAAAAATACAATGAACGATATCTGGCGCATTGGCATAAAAGACCATGCGGGATCGCTGGTCTATTTAAAACATCGTGGAAAATCCTTTGCGGTGATTGTACTGGCCGGATTTTTATTCCTCGCAGCTATTTTTCTCGATAGTTTCCAGGCGCTGGCCGGGGAATCATTGAATGATATCTTTCATGGAGGCGGAAAATTTTTCAAGGGAGCGTTCAATGAGATTACCAGTGCTGTATTGATCGCTGTCTGGTTTATTCTATTATTCCGTTTTTTGGCCGATGGTCGTCCTGCCTGGCGGGTAGCGATTGCAGGAGGATGTGTAACGGGAATTTTATTTTCTATAGGAAAAGCAGTGCTTTCCTATTTGGTTCAGAACAGTAATGTGGGAACGATCTACGGAACATCGGGATCGATCGTGCTGATCTTCCTCTTCGTTTTTTATTCTTCTTTTATTCTCTATTTTGGAGCTGGATTTATAAAAGCCTATTCGGAGTTATCCAATCAACCTATCCGGCCGTTACCGCATGCATTCAGATACCGGTTGCAGAAAATCAGTGAATGATATCAGGGTAATAATTTAGCCGCTCTTTCAAGGTCCTGTGGTGTATCGATGGCTACGCTTTTAAAATCGACAAGCGCCATGCGGATGGGAATACCATTTTCCAGGTAGCGGAGTTGCTCCAGCTTTTCTGTTTTTTCCAGTACAGAAGCCGGCCATTTCGTGAAATTCAGCAATGTTGTTTTGCGGAAACCATATACACCAATATGGAGATAATATGAAGGAGTTACTGCTTCATTAGCTGCAAATGGAATCGGGCTACGGCTAAAATACATCGCGTCATTTTTTTTATTCACTACCACTTTTACAAAAGAACTTCCTTCGATTTCTTCTTTTGATCTTATTTCTTTCATCAGGGAACCGACCTGCACCGCAGGGTCGTTGAATAATTGCACCAGTTTTTCCAGCGGTTCTTTTTGAATAAAAGGTTCATCGCCCTGTACATTGATAATTATATCTGCATCCATATCTTCTACAGCTTCCGCGATACGGTCGCTGCCACTTTCATGTTCACGTTTGCTCATGACGGCATGGCCACCATGCGAAGAAATTTCCCGGAAAATAATATCGCTATCAGTGACGACCACCACTTTTTCAAACAGGCCGGTATTTACAGCTGCTTCATAGGTATGACGGATAACGGGTTTGTCGCCGAGCAGCTTCATCAGCTTGGCCGGAAACCTGGTGGCAGCATACCGCGCCGGTATCATGGCGATTATTTTCATACATCAAAGATAACAGGAGCAAAATCTATGAGAGAAATTAAAAATGGCGGACATCGGGCATCATGAATCCAGCTTCTGGAAGGGTTTTTTCATCAGCATGACAAAGTCTTCATCTTTTTCATTGGGATAATAGCGGTCCAGGCCATATTTAATCTCTTTCGGTTCCAGCTTCATGAATGTTCCCAGCAGGCGGTCCCAGATAGAAAGAATCGCTCCGTAATTACTGTCCGTAAAAGGTTGTTTCCAGTGATGATGCACTTTGTGCATATTGGGAGAAACGAGAATATAGCTGAGTGCTTTATCAAGCCAGCGTGGCAAACTGATATTGGCATGCGTGAAAGCCGTAGACAGCACCAACAGGGTTTGAAAGATCATCACAGCATACATGGGTGAGCCGCTCACAAAAATGCCCATAAAAAAGAAAATACCCCGCAAAACACTTTCTATTGGGTGATGACGAAGCCCCGTTGTTACATCCACATTATTATCGGCATGATGCACGACATGAAAGCGCCAGAGGAAATGAACTTTATGTTCGGTGATATGAACCAGCCAGCCACCGAAAAAATCAAGTACGAGAAAAGAAATAAGAATCGTTCCCAGGATGCCGGCATTGGTCCAGTAAACCAATCCAAAATCTGCTGCCTTGCACCAGTCGCTTATTTTGATGATCAGGATAGCAAGAAAAGTATGGATGATAAGATGGATGACCGTAAAACCAAAATTGGTGGAAGCATGGCGGAGTTTATTTTTTTTATACTGGAGCGATAAAAGAGGAATACTGCCTTCAATGATCCAGAAGATCAGCAGGCCGCCTACTAAAAATGCCATCCGCTGCGCGGGATGCTTATCGAGTTCCTGGAAATAATTGATGATATCATTCCACATGGCAAAAGTATTACAGGGAAGTTACGAAAAGCAGTGGAGACCCGGATAACATTAAGGAGGATTTCACAGGGGCATTACTCGTCAATACCGCTTTGATCTGCAAGTATTTCCAGTGCGCGTTGCGCCTGCGATTCGGGAACCATTAATTTGATGCCACCGATAGCATTGGATATCAGCGGATCTATCGTTACCGAATATTCATCCCGCAGGTAACAGTTAATATCATGTTCCTGCAACCGGCCCATGGCAATATGTGCAGGAATGTAATTGTCGTATGATTGAAGCAGAATATATTTCATAAAAAATAAAAGCTCCCCTCCGGGAGAGCTTTTAATATCCTTGATATTAATTTTTATCCTGACCGGATTACTGGTTCAGCATTAACGGCATTACCAGCATCAGCAACTCTTCGTTGTCTTCCTGTTCGGATGGTTTGATCAAACCAGCTTTGGTAGGAGTAGACAATTCAAGATTCACCTCATCGCTTTCTGCTGCAGATAACATTTCAATCAGGAACTTGGCATTGAAAGCGATCATCAGATCTTCGCCATTGTACTGGCATTTCATTCTTTCATTACCTTCAAAACTGAAATCGACATCCTGTGCAGCCAGTTGCAGTTCGCTTCCGCTGATATTGAGCGCTACCTGGTTGGTGCTTTTGTTACTGAACACACTCACACGGCGAAGTGCACTTTGAAAATCGCTTTTGATCACGGTAAGGCGATATGGATTATCGGCAGGAATCACCACTTTATAATCAGGAAAACGTGCATCGATCAAACGGCAACTCATTTGCGTAGTACCATGCTTAACGAACAAATGATTACTGTTATAGCTCAGCGTCAGTTCATCATCGTTGGCAGGGATCGCTGCTTTTAACAAGTTAAGCGGTTTGCGCGGTACGATAAAAGAATCGCTTTTAGGACAAGCTACATCTTTTCTTTTATAACGGACCAGCCTGTGTGCATCGGTCGCCACACATTGCAGGCTCTTTTTATCCAGTTCAAAAAACACGCCGGTCATAGCGGGTCTCAGATCGTCGGAACTGGTAGCAAACAATGTTTTATTGATAGCAGTTACCAGGGCCGAAGCACTCATGGTAAAAGAAGTGGTATCATCGGCGGCGGGTTCTTTCGGGAAATTATCCGGGTTTTCGCCCATCACTTTATACTTACCGTTATCGCTGGTGATCTCGATACCAAAATTCTTATCGATATTAAAGGTCAGCGGCTGGTCGGGAATATTCTTTAATGAATCGATCAGGATGCGAGCAGGAATACAAACGCGGCCGGTATCTTTTGCTTCCACATCCAATTGTACTCTCATTACGGTCTCAAGGTCAGTAGCTACAACTGTCAGTTTGTTTTTAGCTACTTCAAACAGGAAATCTTCCAGGATCGGCAGAACCGTATTGGCATTGATAACCCCGGCTATATGCTGTAATTGTTTCAATAAAGACGAGGACGATACAATAAACTTCATAGACAAATTTGAGTGAGGCGAAACTAACGATTTTTGGCATATTTCAAGCAAAGTCTTGCGGTTCGGCAGCCCTCCGGGTAACGACTGCAAGGCTGCCAGGGCGCAAGACTGCTATTTCCTTCTTTGCTCATCTTTTGTATCTTTCGGTTTCCCAAATTCTGAACAACCTATGTTTGACAAAATTTTTGGCTGGGGAAAGAAGAAACAGGAGCCCCGTCCCGATATTTTATTCGGCCGTTACTCTGATAATAATAAATCCCTGCCCCAGGTGAACCGCTGGACAGAAGCGGATAATTTATTTAAAGAGAAAAAATATACCGAAAGCCTCGATGCTTTTTTTGAATACCTGCGAGATAACGATGCGCAGAATGTGGTGTACGAAAGAAATGGCTCTGAAGGAAGATTCCAGGTATACCAGGGATCAAAGATCGTGAGGGGCAGTTTTGATGATAAACAGGTAAAAGCCGAAGTTTCGCTTGCCCGTATGCCACAGCCCAGTGTGCCCGTGATGAGGCGCCTGCTGGAAATGAATTTCAGCCTTTATTATAGTCGTTTTGCACTGGATACAGACCGGTTGAGCATGCAGTTCGATAGCCAGCTCAGTTCGGCCAATCCCAGCAAAATGTATTACGGGTTAAAAGAACTGGCCACCAAAGCGGATAAACAGGATGACTTGCTGGTACAGGACTTTGTGGCGCTGCAAACGATCGACCGCGACCATATCCAGGAAATCCCCGCAGCCGAGAAAGAAGTGAAATACGAATACCTGCAAAAATGGATCAGGCACACATTGGAAACGATTGCTGCATTGGATGCCGATAAATTTTCCGGCGGCATTTCTTATATGTTGTTGTCGCTGGTATACCGGATCGATTATCTGATAAAACCGGAAGGGTCGGTATTGAACGACCTGGAAAAGATCGCCGGCATCTATTTTAAAAAAGATGAAAAACAGGCGACAGAAAAGAACCGGGACATGATGGAGGAGTTTAAAAAGATTTCGGAAAAATCAAAGGAGGAAGTGTTTGCATCCCTGTTCCGCTCCCGCCATACTTTTTCTATCGTTACCCCGCAGGTGCACAAAGTCGTTTCCGATTCTATTGCGGGCGCTAATCAGAACATGACCTGGTACCGCGATAATAATTATCCTTATATCGCTGCACAGGTAACAGAGTACGGAATTTCCTATTGCCAGTATTCATATAGCCTTCCGCGGGCGATCACCGATCTGTTTCATTTATATATGCAGATCAATTATAGCGATTATTTCCTGGCGCTTGGATTCAAGGATGTTTATTACGATCCGGCAAAAAATGAATTCAATGTGGAAGCTATCAATAGCAGGATCATAGAAATACAGAACAAC
Organism: uncultured Bacteroidota bacterium; assembly: GCA_946479615.1. The sequence continues at coordinate 17,664 of CAMLGR010000002.1, forward strand.
TGGAGAGCGAAATATCCCAATATGGAAATGAGGCTGCAGCAATTGCGGTTTGATAATTTAGTAACCTTTGACCTGGCATTCAGCAGTGAAATACAGGCATTAAACATGGAAGCAAAATAACCAGTGAGCTATGGCAACACAGCAGATCATCGAGCAATACCAGAAAGCAATTATACAAATCGCAACATCGGGCGGTACCGGCACCGGGTTTTATATAAAAGAATTTGACATGATCGTTACCAATGATCATGTGGTAGCAGAAAATGCAGAAGTAACGATCGCCGGGAAAGTATTTGACAAGGCCATTTCGCGTGTGTGGTATACCGACCGCAAACATGATCTTGCTTTTTTGGAAGGACCCAAAGGGATAGAATTGCCCGAGATCAAACTCGGTATGTATGAAGAAATGAAAGATGGCGATGAGGTACTGGCGATCGGCCACCCCTATGGATTAAATTATACGGCTACACAAGGCGTGATCTCAAAAGTGGATCGTATCCGTGACGGGTTAAAATTTATACAGATCGATGCGGCCATCAACCCGGGTAATAGTGGCGGTCCGCTGGTAAATGATAAAGGAGAAGTGATCGGCGTAAATTCATTTATTATAAAAGGTGGCGATAATCTTGGATTTGCATTACCGGTAAATTATTTGCGCGAAGCCCTGCAAATGTATTTCCCGAATAAAGGCAAAGCATCTACCCGTTGTTTCAGTTGCGATTACCTGGTTACTGAAGCCAATATCGATTCAGGAAAGTATTGTCCCAGTTGCGGAACAGAAGTTAAACTGCCGGAAATTCCTAAAAAGGAAATTGAACCGGTAGGCGCAGCTAAAGTGATCGAAGAGATTTTAAAGGACCTGGGAAAGGACGTGCGCCTGGCCAGGGATGGGGTGAATGTATGGAGTGTAAAAGAAGGCTCTGCCAAAATAAAAATCACTTATAATGCCGAAAATTATTTTATAGCGGGCGATGCTTATCTCTGCCAGATGCCTGCCGATGGTACACAGATAAAACCACTATACCGGTTTTTGCTGGAAGAAAACTATAAAATGAACGGGCTTGTATTCAGTTGTGTCAAACAGAATATCGTTCTCTCCCGTGTTATCTACGATCTCGATATCAACCGTGAAAATGGTATCGATGTATTCCGGCATTTATTTCTGAAAGCCGATGAATATGATGATCTGCTGAAGATTCAATACAACTTTCTTGAAAGGCTTGAGGAATAGGGTCTAGATTTCAGGTGTTAGGTGTGAAAAGAATACTAAATGTAACGTCTCTTCACATCTAAAACTTAACACCTAACACCTAAAATCAATCAATTCATTTCATGTTCAAAAAGCAACTCACTCCTGCACAGGCCCTTCAAAAACTCAAGCATTACTGTGCTTACCAGGAGCGTAGTCATTTTGAAGTAAAAGAAAAACTATACAGCCTGGGTGTCTGGAAAAAAGATCATGATGCCATTATCGCCACTCTTATCGAAGAAAATTACCTGAATGAAGAACGGTTTGCTATCGCCTTTGCCGGAGGCAAATACCGGATGAAACATTGGGGAAGGGTAAAGATCAGGTATGAGCTGAAACAAAAACAGGTCAGTGAGTACAGTATTAAAAAAGCGTTGAAGCAGATAGAGGAAGAAGATTATCTGAAAACACTTAACAAACTGGCGAAAGACAGGTATGATAGTTTAAAGGATGAACAGTATTTAATCCGGAAAAAAAAGACAATGGACCATCTCATGCACAAAGGATATGAGCCGGAACTGATCCGCCAGGTCGTCGAAGCGATTACAGGGTAAGGAATAGCTTATGTGAAATCTATGTCCCTATGATCCTATGTGGTAAAAAAGCTGACTGGCGTAATCTCACCACATAGGTTTCACATAGATATTTATCGGACCATAATTTTTTCTGTCTGCTGCACATCCTTGCCATACAATCTCACTAAATAAATACCTCTTTGCAAAGAAGACGGTAATGGCACACTGAAATAGCCGCTTGTTCCATTCATTGCTCTTGAATACACCTGTCTGCCATCCATAGCAAATACATCTACTCTTTCAATAAGCGGTCCGGAAGTTACCTGTAAGGCATTGCCGGTAATCACGGTAGGGTATACCCTGATATCGCGGTCAACATTATCACCCAATAAAATAACAGGAGAATAACGTGATTCCTGGTCGATATCAACCACGCGCAGACGGTATCTCATCACACCTGAATTATTGGTGTAATGAATAAAAGAATAACTGCTGCCATTGCTGCTGGATGTAGCTGCTACTTCTCCTGCAACCAGGTAATCGGTTCCGTTAGCGCTGTATTCAACGATAAATTTTTCTGTGTTTTCTTCGAATGCCGTTTTCCATTTCAATTCATTTCTTCCTGCCAGGTGATCACCGGTAAAAGAGACCAGGCTAACAGGCAGCACACCACTTACATTGATGGAAAGAAGTGCGCCCGTACGCGATAAAGCAAACAATTCACCGTCGCTTGATTCTGCAAATGCAGAAATAGACCCGGTCAAACCTGCTTGCAATACAGAGCTGCCATCAGGGCGAACCAGCCAAACGTTACCACTTACATAATCGGCACAGATATAATAACCATCCAGTGCAGGCCAGGCCGATCCATGATATACATAACCGCCGGTAATTGCAAAACCACCGGTAAGCATATTATGACCGTACTCAAAAATGGGATTGATCAAACCGGTTCCCAAAGTGGGTGTACAGGCAGGAACTCCGGGATTGGGATGGTTGCCCTCGCGGCATCTCCATCCATAATTGGCGCCTTTTGAAACGGCAAGGGTAGTATGATTGACTTCTTCCCAATCACCCTGGCCCACATCTGCTATCCAAACATCACCGGTTACTTTATCAAAGGTCCAGCGCCAGGGATTGCGCAAGCCGATGGCCCAGATCTCATCACGAACGGCTCCGTCTGCTACAAAAGGATTATCGGGAGGGATGGTATAATAGGGCGGCGTAGTAAAATTGTCTACATCCAGACGGATCATTTTCCCCAGCAGGGAATTTCCATTTTGCGCATTCTGGTTAGGATCGTTGCCGTTGCCCCCATCACCGGTGCCAAAATACAATTTGCCATCGGGACCGAAATTGAGCTTTCCGCCATTGTGATTATCGAAGGGTTTGGGAATATTGAGTAATACCACCCCGCTCGTTGCATCCACAATATCGGGATTGGTTATATCCCTCCGGTATTGCGCCACGGTAATATCGCCGGCGGTATTGGTATAATAAACAAACAGGTAACGGTTGGTGAGATAGTCAGGATGAAAGGCAAGGCTTAACAAACCCCGTTCATCGCTGCTGAGATTCAGCAGACTATTAATGTTCATAAACGGAGTGGGCAGTACCGTTGTACCGTCTACGATACGAACGGCCCCGTTTTGTTGTACCACAAACATCCTGTTGCTGCCGGGTTCGGGTACTATATCAACCGGGTTGACAAAACCGGACGCCACGCTGCTGAAACCGAGGATGGGTTGACTGTTAACCTGCTGATAAAAGAGGAAAACGAAAAGTATGCACCATGCTTTCCGGGAAACGGGGTAAAGAGGTTTCATAGTAAGAGATTTAGTATACCTGTGGGGTACAAAATCAATGCCCGGTTGGATATGCCAAATCCACAACGCGGGGCCGTACCTTTACCGCATACACATCAGGATATGAATCAAACGCTGACAATTACGCTCGTACAAACAAATCTTCACTGGGAAGACAAGGCTGCTAACCTGGCAATGCTGAAAGAAAAAATAATGGCGATAAAAGAAAAAACAGAAGTGGTTGTGTTACCCGAAATGTTCAGTACCGGGTTCAGCATGAATCCTAAAGCCCTGGCGGAAACCATGGAGGGAGAAACGATCAACTGGATGAAACAGATCGCAGCAGAAAAGAAAATCATACTTACCGGCAGCGTGATCATCGAAGAGAACGGACATTATTTCAACCGCCTGGTATGGATGCTGCCCAACGGGCAATATGGTGTATATGATAAACGTCACCGTTTTGCTTTTGCGGGTGAAGATGAAGAATATACTGCGGGCTCCAAAAGATTGATCGCATCCGTAAAAGGCTGGAAGCTGAACCTGCTGGTTTGTTATGATCTGCGGTTCCCCGTTTGGGCAAGACAGGGAGTATTGTCTTCGTCAGCTTCGGGAGATGGAAAATTACAAACGGATAACCTGGAATATGATGTATTGGTATATGTAGCCAACTGGCCTGAAAAAAGGATCATTGCCTGGAAAACGTTATTGCAGGCAAGGGCCATCGAAAACCAATGTTATGTGATCGGTGTAAACAGGGTGGGTGATGATGGCAAGCAGATCCACTACACGGGAGAAAGCATGGTGATTGATCCGATGGGTGAAATATTATACCATAAAAAAGATACCGAAGACATTTTCACAATCACACTTGATAAGGATCATTTGAAAAACGTGCGGGAAAAATTTCCTTTCTGGAAAGACGGTGACCATTTTGTTATTACCAACGACGGAAGTGTGTCGTGAAGAGCACGAGACTGAGATCGACTGCGGCCGTGTTATTCTCCTTTATCTTTTTTGATCAGCTCCATTACTTTATCGATCTTATAATCAACACCGCGTTTAACGGCTTCTACAGTAGGACCGGCCGGTACTTCGGGTTGTACGCCGCGACCGGTTTTAGGAGCATTTTTATCTACTACAAGCCGGAACAGCGGCAGGCGGAACCTGACCCTTGTTTCCGGTAATGTTACATCTGGTATCAGCCAGGCCGAATTTCCATACGAACCACCGCCGGTTTCCTCTCCTACGATAATTACATTTTCCTGTTTGGCCAGTGCCGAAGCGAATAAAGTGGTAGCGGAGAAAGAATTTCCTCCTGTCATGATATACACCTTCCCATCGAAATGATCTTTCTTTTTGGGTTTGAAATAATGTTTTTCAAAATAATGAAAATGATAATACCCATCGGAGCGCCGCTTTGTGAAGAAGGTCATGAACAGGCGATTCAAAAAATCATTTTGAATATACCGGCTATACTTTTTATGCTTTGCCACTGCATACAATGAATCGCCCACTTTATAATTATGGTCACTGATATATTTCGTCAGTAAAGTAGAATTGGTAACACTGCCACCGCCATTACCGCGGACATCGATAATCAGGTGGCCGACTTTATTATTATCCAGCGCCTTGAATGAACGGCGGAAAAAACCTCTTAACCCATATCCCCGACCAAAGGAACTAAGGTCCATCATCGCAACATGATTGGTAGTATCAAGTTTTAATAAACGAACCGCATCGCGCTGAATATTTTTTCTTTCACGGCGCGATGGTTGCGGTAATCTTTGTACAGGTCTTACTGTTGCGCGGTTGCTGGTATCGCGCGAAGGATAATAAGGTCTGACAATACGTGTTTGTAAATGACCAATAGTATCGACGTATTCTATAGAGTAAAAATCCGCTGGTCCCAATGCCGAAGAATATAAGGCACCAAAAAATCCACGGTTACTTAACGATTGATATTTATGTGTGATGTTATATCCATCTGTTGAAATATAACTGAACAGCGAATCGACGATTTCATTCATCGGTTGCCCGTTGATCTTTGTGATAACAGTGCCACGTGCGAGAACGCTATCCCTCCGGTTGAGGTTGGCGGCAACAACGGCTGTATCGGGCCATAATTTTAAACTCAAGGGGAATATCCGGGTAATGCGGGCGGTATCGTAATATTTACTATAAGCTTTTGAAGAACGGATAGAAGTATGACCGCAGCCGATCTTAGCGGTTACCCAGGAAAGTATTTTCCTGAAATCGGGCTCTGTCAGCGAATCTTTCAATTGCTCTTTTCCCCATTGAAAATACTTGTCCATACTGTCCTTGCTGGTATACCAGTAAAGACCAGGGTGCGCTTCTTCCAATGTTTGCTGGTAAACGGAATAATCCTTTTGGAGTTGTTGCGGAGAGTACTTCTTCCCTGGGTAATAGGAATGGTTGCTTACGCCACATGAAGCCAGCCACCAGGTTCCTAACAATAAGGTCAATAATCTCCTCATAACCGGCTATAAACGTAGAAAACCCTTTGTTATTTCTTTAAATGATTCCATCCCTGGGCCGTGACCGGGTATTTGCTTCCCCCCCTGGTAATGATATTTACGCCTTGTTCGGGATCCGTCATATAACCGATCACGCTGATCTGCTCATTCAGCACCAGTTTGTCATATTCCGCCTGTGGAATCGTGAACAGCAGTTCATAATCTTCGCCACCGCTAAGGGCACAGGCTGTGGGATCGATCTCGAATTTAAACGCTGCCTTTTTCATCTCTTCCGAAATGGGGATCTTTTCTTCATGAAGAACACAGCCCAGGTTGCTATCCTTGCAGATATGCAGCAGGTCGGAGCCGAGGCCATCACTGATATCCATCATGGCGGTGGGGATGATACCTGCACTGCTGAAAAATTCAATAATATCTTTTCTTGCTTCAGGTTTCAGTAATCTTCCGATAACGTATGATTCCTGTTCGAGGTCTGGTTGTACGGCCGGGCTTTCTATAAAAATTTTCTTTTCTCTTTCTAAAAACAATAAACCGATATAGGCGGCACCGAGATCACCACTTACACAAACCAGGTCGCCTTTTTTAGCCGTACTTCTTTTTACATATTGATCGGGCGCCACTTCGCCGATGGCAGTGACCGAGATCACCAGTCCTTTTTGAGAGGAGCTGGTATCGCCGCCAACAAGATCGACGCCATATTTGGAGCAGGCGATATAAACGCCTTCATAAAATTCATCCAGCGCTTCCAGGCTGAAGCGGTTGCTGATGCCAATGCTCAATGTTATCTGGGTAGGGATGGCATTCATGGCATAGATATCACTGAGGTTAACGACTACACTTTTATAGCCAAGATGTTTCAGTGGTGTATATACCAGGTCGAAGTGAACGCCTTCGAGCAGCAGATCAGTAGTGATCACAGTTTGCTTGCCAAAATGATCGATGACGGCCGCGTCATCACCTACCCCTAATAAAGAAGAAGCGTTTTGCAGTTCAATGTTTTTGGTTAAATGATCGATTAAACCAAATTCTCCCAGGTCTGCTATTTCTGTTCTTTCGTTGCTCATGATATGTACGATGTTAGGTGTACGATGTACGACTGCTTAACAGTAATACATCCTGATTATCTGGAAGAGACTATCGATGCAACAATTATTTTAAGCAACGATTCCCCTTCCTTATAAAGTTCTTTTATTTCCAGGATAAAAACATTATTAAATGCTTCAATCAATTCAAGAAAGAAAAGGCTTTCATCCAGTTCTTCCTCAACGATCTTTAATTTATTTATAAAATCTGCTTTTGACTTAGCCCTTCTGGATGCACGATAATTAGCTCCTACAGAACTGGAAGATCGTATAATTTGACTTTTATAAGCCTTATTAACTGTTGTATCAGGAAGCCGCTGTGTTAATTGGGGCAACTTTTATAGCAAACTCCTTTGTCCTCCGTTTCATTTCCTCCGAATTCATAAAAAGTGTTTTAAATTCAGGGCGTACGTCGTACACCTAACACCGTACATCCGATTATAGTTCCTTTTTCATATTGATCACCTCCAGCATTTCATCATGGATTTTACCATTGGTCGCAAGAATTTTATGTTGGTACGGAGAAAACTTATTGCCGGTAAGATCAGTTACCCTGCCTCCTGCTTCTTCTACCATTAAATAACCGGCGGCACTGTCCCAGGCTTCAAGTTTATGTTCATAAAAACCATCGAAGCGGCCACAGGCTACCCAGCAAAGATCGATAGCCGCCGAACCCAGCCTGCGCACAGGAACTCCTTTGCGGATAAACCGTTCAAAGATCTCGAGCGGTCCGTTAGGGATATTGATATAGGTATAAGGAAATCCTGTTACCAGGCAGGCTTTGATCGCCTGTGATTCGGCGCTTACATGAATGGGCTTGTCATTCAGCGTAGCACCTTTGCCTTTTTCAGCCAGGAAAAACTCATTCAGGTGAGGGTTATAGACTGCGCCGAGGATCATTTCGCCGTTATATTCTACGCCGATGGAAACGCAGTTCAGGGGAATGCCATGCGCAAAATTGATCGTGCCATCGATCGGGTCCACGATCCATTTATAAGTTGAATCCTGTACGATCGCACCTGCTTCCTCGCTTAATATATAATGATCGGGAAAATGGGACTTGATCACGCCGAAAATCGCTTTTTCCGAAGCGTGATCGGCTTCTGTTACCGGGTTATTGATTCCTTCTTTATTGGTGATCTTGAACTCTTTTTGAAAAAACCGCTGGATCTCTGCTGCACCTGCTTTGGCGGCCTCGATAAGTGTATTTTTAAGCATGTGCAAAGATAAAGATGTCTGAACCAGGATTTATAGGATTGGAGGATTTTCAGGAAAGAACGGTTTGTATGTATAAGAAAGCCTCAACCTGTTCCGACAAATCCAATTAATCCCACAAATCGTGGTTGAGACAATTTGAAACTCTTCCTAAAAACTTCGTACTTCGCAACATATACCTGAATATTGGACTTATCCGTCATCATAGTCAACTATAACGTAAAGCACTTCCTGGAGCAATGCCTCTGTTCGGTGCAAAAAGCGTTTGCCGGTATCAGCGGCGAAGTGATCGTGGTGGACAATCAATCCACGGATAACAGCATTGATTATTTAAACCCCAGGTTTCCCACTGTCAATTTTATAGCGAACAACGAGAACCTGGGATTTGCCAAAGCCTGCAACCAGGGATTAAGCAAGGCCAGGGGAAAATATATCCTGTTCCTCAACCCCGATACCATTATTCCCGAAGAATGTTTTCAAAAATGTATCGCCTTTTTTGATGCGCATCCCGGGGCCGGGGCTCTCGGAACAAAAATGCTGGATGGCCGCGGTCATTTTTTAAAAGAATCCAAACGGTCTTTTCCTTCACCCTTGAGATCCCTGTTCAAACTGTTTGGTTTATCGGCCTTATTTCCGCACTCAAAATTATTTTCTGCATATCACCTGGGTCATCTGGATGAAAATCAAAATCATGAAGTGGATGTGCTGGCCGGTGCCTTTATGATGATCCGCAGGGAAGTGCTGGATAAGACCGGTGGTTTTGATGAAACATTTTTTATGTATGGAGAAGATGTTGACCTGAGTTACCGGATACAAGAAGCGGGGTATAAAAATTATTATTATGCCGAAAGCGCCATTCTTCATTTCAAAGGAGAAAGTACGCGAAAAGGAAGCATGAACTATGTGCGGATGTTTTATAAGGCAATGAGCATTTTTGTAAAAAAACATTATGGTGGCAGCCGCGCCGGAATTTTTAATGTTTTTATTCACGCTGCTATCTGGGTTCGTGCAGGATTAACAGCTACCGCAAGTTTTATAAGAAAGATAGGATTGCCATTGATCGATGCGGCGCTGATCCTTCTTTCTTTCTGGCTGATGAAAAATATCTGGAACAATTATGTAAAGACAGATACACAGTATGAGAATAAATTATTGCTGGTTGTTTTGCCCATATTCACGTTCATCTATCTTCTTACAGCGTACTATGCGGGTTTATATGACCGGTGGTATAAAAGATCGGAGCTGGTAAGTTCCACGCTGGTTGCCACAGTGGTTTTATTGGCCGGGTATGCCTTGTTGCCGGAACAGTATCGCTTTTCAAGAGGTATTATTTTGTTCGGTGCATTATTATCTTTTATATTGATCAGTTTGCTGCGATGGTTATTGATAAGAACGGGTGTGCTATCGGGTTCGGATCCTAAAAATGAACCAGCCAATACACTGGTTATTGGGTCGGCTGATGAATACAAAGAAGTGGTGGCCGTAATGGGAGAAGCCGGCATGAAAGAAATATTATTGGGCCGTGTAGCGATTAACCAGCAAGACACAAATGTGATCGGTTACTGGCCGGCGAAAAACACATTGTTTCAAACCATTCCCTACCGTGAAGCTATTTTTTGTGAAGGAGAATTAAGTTTCCGTGATATTATCGATAATCTGAAAGAGGTCGATAAAAATGCAAAAATAAAAATTCATGCAGCGGGAAGCCATAGTGTGGTAGGCAGCGATTCAAAGGATAGTGCCGGCGAAGCCGTATCAAAAGAAAACGGATTTAAACTGGCCGATCCTTATAACAAGCGGTTGAAAAGATTGGTGGATGCCGGCATTTCCATAGCGGCGATCATCAGCTTTCCTATACATTTTATCGGGGTAAAAAAACCATTACGTTTTTTTGCTCATTGTTTCGCTGTATTATTCGCCCAAAAAACATGGGTAGGATATGCAACGACAGAAAAAAATTTACCTGCATTACGCAAAGGAGTAGTAGCCTGCAATGGCGTTCCGCTTTCTGTTAAGCAGGAATTGCCGTCCGAAAGTCTTCAGATGGTCGATTACTGGTATGCCCGCGACTACGAACCTGCTACCGATATCAAACTGGTATGCAAAATGTATCGTAGACTGGGAGAATAGTTTGCAGCCATCAGTCTTTAAAATTATTGCCGGTATATGGTATCGTAACTTTCCGAAACCGGCTGCCGGTTGTAAGATTGAAAAACTGCCAACTGATGATTGTCCTTATATTCGCATTTACAGAAATAAGTTACTTAACTTTATAGAAACACCTTCGTTGTTTAAGAATATACATGGCGACTATTATCGATATTAAATTACCGAAGGCCATTGCTGCCGCATTACGAATTCCTCCAAATGATCCCCGTCGTCAACAAATACGGGTATTAAAAAAGCTATTGAAAAAAGCAAGGTTCACCGAATTCGGCCAACGCTATCGTTTTGATGAAGCCCTGCTGAGCCGGCATCCCGCCAAAGCATTCCAGGAGCTGGTCCCCGTTCATGATTATAATAAAATTTATGAAGAATGGTGGAAGAAAACACTGGAAGGTGTACCCGATGTAACCTGGCCCGGCAAGATCAAATATTATGCGCTGAGTTCCGGCACATCGGAATCGGCCAGCAAATACATTCCTGTTACCAAAGACTTATTAAGAAGCAATACGGTGAACTATATCCGGCAGCTGATCAGTGTTTTTGGATATGAGGATGCCAACCGCAAAGCATTGACCAAGGGATTTTTGATGCTGGGCGGTGCTACTGATCTGCAAAAAGGCGAAGCCGGATGGTATGCGGGCGATCTTAGTGGTATTCTTGCCAAGAAAAGACCATTCTGGTTTCAGACATTTTATAAACCCGGCGGTCGTATCGCAGCTATCAAGGACTGGAACCAAAAGTTGAATGAGATTGTTGAACACGCCAAAGAATGGGATATTGGTTATATCGTTGGCGTACCGGCCTGGTGCCAGATGTGTATGGAAATGGTAATTGAGCATTACAAAGTGGATAATATACACGAGATCTGGCCCAACTTCGGCGTATTTGTACATGGAGGCGTATCATTCGAGCCGTATAAAAAAGGATTTGAAAGATTGCTGGGCAAACCGATCGTTTATATAGAAAACTATTTGTCCAGCGAAGGATTTATCGGGTATAAAACAAGGGAACAGGCCAAAGGAATGCAGCTGATCCTGAACAATAATATCTTCTTCGAGTTTGTTCCGTTTGACGATAAGAATTTTGATAGTGATGGTAAGATCATTGCCAACCCCGAAGCGAAAATGATTCATGAAGTAGAAACGGGAAAAGAATACGCGTTATTGATGAGTACAAATGCAGGCGCCTGGCGGTACCTGATCGGCGATACCCTGAAATTTGTTGACCTGGAAAAAAATGAAGTAGCCATTACCGGTCGCACCAAACATTTTTTGAGTTTGGTAGGCGAACACCTGAGCGTGGAGAATATGAATAAGGCGATTCAGTTGGTGAGCGAAGAATTTAATATCAGTATTCCGGAATACACCGTGGTAGGATTTCCTTACGAGACCTTATTTGCGCATAAATGGTATGTGGCGACAGATGACAAGATCGATCCTGATAAATTGCGTAAACGGATTGATGAAAATCTTCGCGCTATCAACGACGATTATGCAACGGAGCGGGATAGCGCCTTAAAAGAAGTGTTCCTGGAAGTATTGCCGGAAGAACAATTCATGAAATTCCTGGAACAGAAAGGCAAACTGGGCAGCCAGCATAAATTTCCACGGGTCATGAAAGGTAAAATGCTGGAGGACTGGAATAAGTTTTTGAAAGAAGGGAAAATATAGCAGGCAAAGTACGAGATACGAAGTAAGAAGTACGTTAGATCGGATATTCTTTTTAGATTAAATGGGTTTTATGCTGGAGATAAAACAAAGGACATTCACGTACGCGGTCAGGGTGGCAAAGTTGATAAATGATATGCCCTATAATCTCGTCAATAAGATATATTTTGGTCAATTGGTACGATGCTCATCATCGATCGGAGCGAATTACAGGGCCGCAAGAAGGGCAAAATCAGATGCTGATTTTATGCATAAATTAAAAATCACGGAAGAAGAAGCCGACGAAACTATTTACTTTCTGGAACTTCTAAGAGAGTTTAATCATAACTTTAGTGACAGGATTACGGAATTGATAAACGAAGGAACAGAAATCCTTAAGATAATTGTATCATCCATTAATACAACACGTGCGAGACTAAGCAACAAGTAGCCATCCAACGTACTTCTTACTTCGTATTTCGTACTTTTTTAGCTCATGCTCGAGGCATTATTGAAAGGACTTACTTTCGGCCTGCTGCTTAGCATCTCGGTAGGGCCCGTGTTATTTTCCATCATTAAGCAAAGTCTTAACAATGGTCACAAAGGCGGGTTGGCGTTTGTTTTTGGTGTATCTGCGAGTGATATTACCCTTTTGCTGGTAAGTAATGTATTTACAGAATTATTCAGGAGGCTCAGCGATTATAAAACCGAGATCGGCGTAGGCGGTTGTATTTTTTTGGTATCGCTGGGTGTTTTCTTTCTTTTCTTCAAGAAAGTAAAAGTAAACGAGGAAGGGAAGCAGGTATTTGTTTTCCGTAAAAGGGATTACCTCAAGATCTTTTTATCGGGGTATCTTATGAACACCCTGAACCCTTCGGTTTTTATCTTCTGGATCTATGCTTCTACGGCCGTCATCAACCATACGGTGGAGCAGCGCCTGGCTGTTTTTATCACCTGTCTTACCTGGGTACTCAGCACCGATATATTAAAAGTGATGCTGGCGGGTAAGATCCGTAACCGGCTTACTCCACATAATATTCATATACTGAACAGGATCAACGGGGCTATTTTGATCATATTCGGGTTTGCGCTGATCTGGGGGTTGGTGGTGTATGGAAAGAGGATTTAGAATGGGAGGGGGGTAATCTTTTACCATCCGTGTTCTATTTCATTAACTTCCCGCAGAAAAAAATCCCGCTACTATTTAAACTTTTAACAATTTCCGGCAGCCAAACTGTTGTATGTTTAACCCATGAACCGGCTGCTTTTTATTTTATTTTTTCTTGGTTTTTCGGCGGCAGCATCTTCTCAAACCGGCTTTTTATTCGTAAAAAAGGGAATTAAAAAGAAAAGAACTTACGAAGAAGGTGAGCGCATCATGCTGAAGGTAAAAGATGGTACCATTTACAATGGACTGATCACGCTGCTGCTCAATGATACGATCTACCTCAATGGAAGGCCGATCCCGCGTATCGAAGTGACCGATGTGATACTGGGCCGGCAAAAAAATAAATTTCATATTGATCCCAAAGAAGCTTTATTGATAACAGGCGGAGCCGTCCTGGTGACCGGAGGTCTTACACTCAGCAAACAGGCAACGTTTAAAGAAGCGCTTACAGCAGCGGTGGCGATTGGATATGGACCATTGGTGCTACAGTATTTAAAAAGTAAAATCAACTTTAAACGAAGAAAATATCATATCGGGAAAAAGTTCCGGCTACAGGTATTGGAATTCCATTTGCAAAAGCAACGGGCATTCTAAATCTCCGCGGTCCTCTGTGGCTCTCTGCGTATAATTCCTTTAAGACTAATTCTATTCATAGGTTCTATAAATGGCTTTAACCCGATGGCTTACTACCAGAGTTATACGCAGAGAGCCACAAAGGAGACACAGAGGACCGCGGAGGGGTGCTATCTTCTTAAACGATTTTATTCTTTATATTGGGCTCTGAATGAAAGCCAAAACCAAAGAATTTTTTTCGAAGATCTGGAAATGGACAAAAAGGATATTCCTTATTCTTTTCATCGCGCAGTTCGTCTATATCATTTTACTGAAATGGATAGATCCTCCTATTACCATGACCCAGTTTGTTAGCTGGATAACCGGTCATGGCCTGAAGCGCGATTACGTCAACTCCGATGAGATTTCTTATAATGCAAGACTGGCTGTGATCGCTTCCGAAGACCAATTGTTTACCGATCATAGCGGGTTTGACTGGAAAAGCATTAAGAAGGCGATGAAGTATAACGAGAAAAAACCGGGTCGCACCCACGGCGCCAGTACGATCAGCCAGCAGGTAGCAAAAAATGTTTTCCTCTGGCAGGGCCGCAGTTGGGTAAGAAAAGGACTGGAAGCATATTTTACCTTTATGATCGAAAAGATCTGGGGCAAAAAAAGAATACTCGAGGTATACCTGAATGTTATTGAAATGGGCGATGGCATTTTTGGTATTGAAAGAGCCGCCAATATTTACTTTAATAAACCGGCAAAAAATCTCACCCGACAGGAAGCTGCTATGATAGCCGCCTGCCTCCCTGGTCCCAAATTAAAATTATTCAGGGTAAAGCCGCCTTCCAAATACATACTGGGAAAATCAAGAAGGATCATGCAGCAAATGGATTTTCTCCAACCCGATCCCGATATACAAAAGGTCATAGGGATACAGTCGAAAAAGAAAACATAGCTTCCATTTCTTACTTTTCAATCACTTTGTCAACTGCTGCAATAGCCTTCTGCAACCTTTCATCATAGCCGCCACTGATATCTGCCCAGGGTGTGGATTGATTGATCATGATATCCTTATAAATGCTGTATAAAGTCCGTCGCGTTTCCAGATCGGGATATTCGCGCAGCTCATCTTTTACCCAGGGAAGATCGGTATTACAAAGCAGGTAAAGATCATATTTTCTTTCAACGATCTGGTCCAGGATATAGCGATGGCATTTTCCAAAAACAAATTCACACCACACTTTCATTACATACATATCGGTATCGACGAAGAAGGGTGAGTGGTGAGTAGTGAGTGGTGAGCCTGCCAATTGTCGGTTAACCATTGCCCATTCACCATCCTCCCCGGCGATCTGCCCTTCTGCAATGGTCAGGAGATTTTCGTAGGTGTAATTCTTTCCATTCTTTATTAAATATTCACGGGCATATTCCGGGCACCAGCTGGTGCCATAATGAGTTGCGAGTTGTTGCGCCAATACGCTTTTGCCGGTGCTTTCGGGCCCTATTACAACGATTTTTTTAATCATAGCCTGGTTGGTCATATCACTCATCAAACAAATTGATCCTGTGTTTTGTTATAGTAATGATATTGATTTTTTCACGTTTAAAAAAACAAACATGTACTACAATCAGTCAACTGCCGCAAAAGGCAGTTATCCAGGAAGCAGGGGCCGGCACCTGCTCATCCGTTCCATGCAAAGAGCAGCCGTGAACATTTACAAAACAGAAACCAGTTTTGAAATGCTGGTGTTTGCACCCGGTCGTATCAAAGAGAATTTTAACCTGGGTGTAAAAGGAAATGAATTGACGATCACCTACACACCTCCTGAAGGATTTCCCAAATTCGATTGGGTGCAACGGGAATATAGTCGTGGTGGTTTCGTCAGAACTTTTACATTGGATGATAGCATCGACACTACTAAGATCAGTGCGAAGTATGCTGATGGGGTGTTGCAGGTGAGTTTGCCACTGATACCGGGCAAAGAAGCCAGCCGTGAGCAGGAGATCCCTGTCAATTAATAATGGTTAAGTGCGATCTGTCAAAGGCGGTGACCTATTGGTTGCCGCCTTTTTTTGCTCTTTTTCTCCATTCCATCAAACCAAAGACAGCCATCACCAATAGCACGACATAATAAACACTGGTAAATACAAGTCCTTTTACAAAATACAAAGGAATAGACGCAACATTCGTAGCGATCCACCAATACCAGCTTTCTACTTTTTTTCTCGTCATCAGCCACATACCGGTGAACGCTGTAGCAGAGGCAAATGCATCGGCCCAGGGAATGGCACCTTCAAAAAATTGTTGCTTGAGATAAGTGAGCGCAACGTAAAGCGTTATATAAAAGAAAAGAAAAAATCCAAGCTGGTACAGCCACATTTTATTATCGGAATAACTGATCTGTAAAACTTTTTCTTCTGTCCGGGTTTTCTTCAGCCACATATACCAGCCATAAAAACTCATAATGGAATAATAGGTGTTCACGCTTGCTTCGCCGGGCAAATGATATTTAAAGCTGAGAAAAATATAGATCAGCGTATTGATCAGCCCGACAGGATATACCCAGATATTTTCAATACGACTAAACCATACACTCGCGATACCGGCGAATACGGCAATGTATTCAAGCCAGGTGGTGTGGCGCATGCCTTCTAAGAACTGCTGAAGTATTTCGGTAAAGGACAAATGTTATTGTTTAATGGTAAATGATATTATTCCGCAGGCTTCCGGTATTTATGAAACGAACGTAAATACTTTATTCCTTTTGTTGTATTGAAACGCGTTGGCACCTGTTGCCATTGACGGGTGGAATCATAATTCCAGACAAGAAAATGCAGGTGTGGTAAGGCGGCATATCCTGTTTTTCCACTCAATCCTATTACTTGTCCTTTTGTAACTGTATCGCCTGCATTGACCAGTGCGCCATCTTTTTGCAGATGCCAGTAACCTGCCCTGCTGCCATCAGGATGCTGGATCACGATATTATTACCATAGGGACGATATTTTTTATTCAGACCGCCACGGTCACCATCTTCTTTTACACGAACCACTACCCCTTCGCGGGCCGCACAGATCTTTGTGCCCCGTTTCATTTTAAAATCAAGTGCAGCTCTTTCAATATGCGAGAAATGACTGAAATATCCCTGCACAATGAAATACCTTTTACCGGCTTCATAGGGCAGGTCGTAGACATAGCTGGTATCATCTTTTATAATTCCTTTTTGTAATAACTTAACCTGTTTCCGCAACGGATTTTTGCTGACAGCGCAACCGGCCAGGAATAATAATAGTATGGATAATGTTATCTTCAAGAAGTACAGGGATAAAAGTAGTTCAATCGCCGTAAATAGATCCAGAACCTGATCTTTAATTTTATTATCATGGAAAAAGTAAATATCGCGCAGAAACTATCTTCTTTCAGTGATTATTTCAATCCACGCATTGCCGGTGAATTAAATGGCCAGGCGGTAAAACTGGTCAAATTCAAAGGCGAATTTGTATGGCATCACCACGAGCAGGAAGACGAATTATTTTACGTGGTAAAGGGAAATTTTGATATGCAGTTGCGGGATAAGGTCATTACGATTAATCAGGGTGAATTTTTGATAGTTCCCCACGGGGTTGAACACCGGCCGGTGGCTAAAGAAGAAGTGGAGATCATGCTTTTTGAACCGGCATCAACCCTGAATACCGGCAATATCGAAAATGAACTGACAGTAAAAAATCCGGGGAAAGTATAACAGAATTACTTATTCTTCTCCTGTATGATCTCTGCTGCAATGCTGACAGCTATTTCTGCCGGCGTTTGGCTTTTTATTGAAATACCGACTGGCGTATGAAGCTGCTGCAACCACGCTTCATCCAGGTTTTCTTTGCGATACTCATCTAATAATTGCGACACTTTTGTTTTACTGCCCAGTAAGCCAATGAACCGGAATTGTTTTCCTATCAATGCTCTTACAGCAATATCATCGCTGCGGTAACCAAAAGTCATGATCACTACATAATGATTTTGCCCTGGAGGAACCAGGGCGGTAAGTTCTTTATAATCGTCAATAAAATGGGTTTCATGGGCTGATTCATTTTCCAGCATCGTTTTTAGTCCGGGCCGGTTATCGTATACGCGGACATAAAAGCCGAGTAATACCATGAGTTGAGATAAAGCAAGAGCACAATGACCGCCTCCGATAATAAAGAGCTGTTGTTTATACCCGGTTTTTTCTTTGTAGAGCCAGTCTTCGGTATTATTAAGCAATAACTCAAAATCCTTTCCGGGAGGTGTTTCATTAAAATCAATACCACCAGGGAAAAGTGACAAAGTTCCGTTCTTATCAGCCTGTATAGAAACGATGATACATTCAATGGCTGGCAAATCTTTTGGCTGAACAAGGTAGAGCAGGATCGTTTGTTCACCCGAACAGATCATGCCGCTTTGATTTTTAGCCGCTGATTTACTATGGATCTGTTTGCGCAGGTCAGTATGCTGTTCACTTTTTTCTTCCCTTAACTGTTCTTTGGCCATCTCCACGAATTTATGTTCCATCATACCGCCACCGATCGAACCTTCCATTTCTTCCCGTGCATTTACGGCCATAAAAAATCCCTGGCGGCCGGGACTGCTGCCTGTACTTTCCACTACATACAGGAGCATGACCGGAATTTTTTCCCGGAGACTGCGGGCGATCAATTTCCATATAGCAAGGCTCTGCATCCTGGTATAAACTTATTTCTTTATTAGTTGTTTACAAAAATCATGTTGCAGAATGCATGCCGGTTCACAGATTACCCGGTATCTTGCGATTAATCGTTTTATAAATTAATAATATGCCGGTCTTACTTTCCCCGCTCACGATCAGGAGCATTACATTCAGGAACAGGATTGTTATTTCACCTATGTGCCAGTATTCGTCGGAAGATGGCTTTGCCAATAACTGGCATTTGGTACACCTGGGCAGTCGTGCGGTGGGTGGCGCTGCATTAGTTATGCAGGAAGCTACGGCTGTATCTTCTGAAGGACGGATCTCCCCGGGTGATATGGGTCTCTGGAAAGATGAACATATTGAAAAAGTAAAACCGGTTGTTGATTTTATACATCAGCATGGAGCAATTGCCGGTATCCAACTGGCGCATGCAGGAAGAAAAGCGAGTTGTCATGTACCCTGGGAAGGCGGTAAACAAATTAAAAAATCGGCAGGAGGATGGCAAACAGTGGCGCCATCAGCTATTCCTTTTTATGATACGGACGATGCTCCGGCAGCATTGACCAAGGAAGCCATACAAAAATGTATTACCGATTTTAAAATGGCGGCGGTCCGTGCGGTAAAAGCCGGCTACAAAGTGATCGAGATTCATGCGGCGCATGGATACCTGATCAATGAATTTCTTTCCCCGCTTAGTAATCATCGTACCGATGAATATGGAGGTAGTTTTGAGAACAGGATAAAATTCCTATTGGAAATAATTGATGCTATACAGACAGTATGGCCAACAGAATTACCCTTGTTTGCCAGGATATCCGCTATTGATTGGGCAGAAGGTGGGTGGAGTATCGATGATTCGGTAAAGCTGGCGATCATTTTAAAAGAGAAAGGAATTGACCTGGTCGATTGTTCTTCCGGCGGAGTGTTACATAATCAAAAGATAGTAACTGGCCCGGGCTACCAGGTGCCTTTTTCAGAAAAAATAAAACAAACAGGGATATTGACCAGCGCTGTAGGATTGATAACAGAAACCAAACAAGCGGAGGAAATATTGAAAAATGGAAAAGCAGATATGATCTCGATTGCAAGAGAATCATTGCGTGATCCGTATTTTGCTATAACTGCTTCGCAGGAATTGGGGGAAGATATCGAATGGCCGGTTCAGTATGTAAGAGCCAAACCACATTCAACAAAGAAAGTATAAACAGGTGATTGTTTTTCACCATTCACTATTGACCATTCACCCTGCTATACAAACCCATTAATATCTTTTCAGGTGTCATCGGTGCATCAAAAGGAATTTCTGCAGCCGGATTGAATGCCTTCACTGCATTTCTTAATGTGAAATAAGCACCGAGCCCATAAAGTAATGGTGGTTCACCAACTGCTTTACTTTGAAAAACGGCCAGGTTATCTTTCGAAGTCTCCAGAAACTGAATAGTGATTTCTTTCGGGACAGAATAAACATCCGGCACTTTATAGGTGCTTAATGCATTGGAGCGAAGTCTTCCTTCTTTATCGTAGATGACCTCTTCCATCGTCATCCAACCGATACCCTGCACAATGCCACCTTCGCATTGTCCCATATCCACCATGAGATTCATACTATTGCCGGCATCATGTACCACTTTTACCGAATCAAATTCGTAGGTGCCGCGCAAACAATCGATGGTAGCAGTGAGAATAGCAGTACCATATACATGATAAGCAAAAGGATGACCCTTTTCGGCCTGCAGATCATAATGAATATCAGGCTGAGTATAATGTGCATGATCATATAAACTGATACGCCGCAAATAAGTTACGAATACAAGCCGCTACAATTACCACATTGTTATTTCACCATTGGCGTATACCCATTCCTCTCTGATCTCAACCTGTTCAACGGATACATTAAATTCTTCCGCCGCTACTTTTTTTAATCGTAGCAGGATGGCTTCGCAGGCCAGTTGTGTTGCTTTTCCATTCAGATCGGCTGTAGCGCTGGCGGCAGATGGCGAGGTATTGGCAATGCGCCAGGTATTGGTACTATTGATTTTAACCTTTGAAGGATCGACAGAAAAAACAGTGGCGGCCACCTGCAACATCTTTGTATTTACTCCCTGACCCATTTCTACTGCACCGGTACTGACGGCTACACTGCCATCGGTATACACATGCACCAGCGATCTTCCCTGGTTCATCATGGTTTTGGTAAAAGAAATCCCAAAACAGATCGGCATCAACGCCATTCCTTTTTTAAAAAGTGTATTTGATAAATTGAATTGATCAACTTCTTTTCGTAATGAATCCAGGTCATACAGGCTCACCGCTTTTGACCAGCATTCATGCGCTTCGCTGACGGCTTTTTGTCCGTAAGGAAATTCATCTCCTGTTTTCAATAAATTCCGTTGCTGAATATCGGAAGCAGGAATATTCAATGCTTCGGCTGCTTTGGCGATAGCAGCTTCAATCACAAACATTCCCTGCGGACCGCCAAAACCGCGGAATGCAGTATTCGGCGGCAGGTGGGTGCGGCAACTATAAGCAGTAGCTGTTACATTCGGAATAAAATAGGCATTGGTGCAATGAAAAAGCGTTCTTTCCATTACAGCCGGTGAAAGATCGGCGGCGGCGCCGGCATTCTGGTAGAATGTAGCTTCGTAAGCCAGGATCTTCAGTTCCTTATTCAATCCGATTTTGAAATCAGAAGAATAAGGATGTCGTTTACCTGTCATCCGCATATCCTCCATGCGATGCAAAGCATACCGGACCGGCCTTTTTAAATGATAGGTAGCCAGCGCACACATGATGGCCCAGGTAGTAGCCTGGTCTTCCTTACCACCAAAACCACCGCCTAATCGCGTAGTATCAACTTCGATCTGATGCATCGATAAGCCTAATACTCTTGCTGTGGTTCTTTGTACGGCAGTGGGTCCCTGTGTAGAAGAATAGATTCTTATCGCGCCATTCTCCAATGGCATTGAATACGCGCCCTGTGTTTCGATGTATAAATGTTCCTGCCCGTTTGTTTCGGTAACGCCTTCGAAAATATATTCACATTGATCCCAGGTTGCGGCGGAATCACCTAACCGGAATGTACGGGGTGGAATGATCAGCTCACCTTTTTCTTTTGCTTCTCTGGGGTCGGTGATAATAGGTAAAGGTTCAAATGCTGCTTTTATTTTTTTTACGGCTAACCTTGCAGCTTCTTCTGATACCGCTACTACCAGCGCGATCGGCATTCCACAAAAATGTACATGATCGCTGGCGAGTAATTCTTCATCGGGTACGATGCCACCGATCTGGTTATCGCCGGGAATATCTTTGGCGGTAAAAATTTGTACCACGCCCGGCATTGTTACTGCTTCGCGGGTGTCGAGTGATTTTATTTTACCATGAGCAATGGGTGAATCATATACAGCGGCGAATAATGTTCCTGCCTGAAGAGGAATATCATCGAGGTAAATAGATTCGCCCCGCAAATGTGTATATGAATCGATATTCTTCACTTATAAATTGATCTAGGGTTATAGCTGTTTTATAAAATGAGCTTTGATCAATTGTCCGAGTAATAAACTTTTATATTCTTTGGTTCCCCTTGCATCGCTGATCGGTGAAATTTCTGCTTGTGCAGTTTCAATGGCTGTGCTTATCACATGATCTGATATAGTTTTCCCGGTTAAAAAAGCAGCTGTTTTCGATAAATACATCGGCACAGGCCCGACGCCTCCGGCGGAAAGACCGGCTTTTTCAATAGTGTCGCCCTTCATCGTCAGGCTTATTGCTGTATTTACACTGGCGATATCGAGATGGGTGCGCTTGCTTACTTTTTCAAAGCGGAACAAATTATTTTTTCCGGGGAGTTCAAAAAAGATCTGTTGTATGTATTCTTCCGGTTCTTTATTTAATTGTTTATAGCCTTTGTATAAACTTCTTAATGGCAGTGTTCTTGTTTTTTCTTCTCCCGGCTTTTGCAATACGATCATAGCATCCAGCGCTAAAAAGAAAATGGTAAAATCTCCTATTGGTGACGCATTGATAAAATTCCCGGCAATGGTCGCCATATTTCTTATAGGCGTAGAAGAAACCAGTTTGGCATACCGGTCAAACTCCGGAAAGATCTCCTGGATAACAGGCGATTGTTTCAGATCGCTGACAGTAACAGAAGGTCCGATATAGCATCGGTTATTTTCCCGGCTGATATTTTTGAGATGGGGCTCGTCGAATAAGAAACGAATAGCTGCATGTGTCATTTCATCATGCTTTTGCACATACAGGTCAGTACCACCGCCCAGGCGTGTAACTGGTTTATCGAAGCTGGCCGGAGCTACTACATCATCAATAATAACTTCCCGGAGAGCGGATAATTTTTCTTTTATAGAATCAAAATAGGCCGGAAGAATTTTTTCTTGCGTTACGAATACGATCGATGACTGTTCTTTTTTTTCTTTCATCATGGCGGCTACTCTTCCTGCTGCCCGTTCAATAGATTTATAACCGGTGCAGCGGCAGATATTGCCATCGATGGAAGCAATGGCATTTTGTTGGGTAGGTTCTTTATCACTCAGGCAAAATCCGGTCATCGACATGACAAAGCCTGGCGTACAAAACCCACATTGGGTAGCGCCTTCATCGGCCATGGCTTGCTGAATGGGGTTCAGCCCCTCTCCAGTTTTAAAATTGATGCCTTCGATGGTAACAATATGTTTACCTGCAATATTCCCGATCGGTAACAGGCAACTGGTCATGGACCGGTAGCGGAGTTCTCCATCCTTAAGCTCGCCGGCAAGCACGGTACAAGCGCCGCAATCGCCTTCCCGGCAACCGATTTTGGTGCCGGTCAGGTGTTGCTGGTACCGTATCAGGTCCAGCAACACCATTCCTGGCGGCAGGCTGGTAGCCACTTCTTTTTCGTTAAGGATAAAGCGAATCAAATTGATTTTATTATTGACTTTAAAGTTAGTATAATTGAAGGAATGATCGGGGCCGGTCCCCCACGCCTGGCGAATTGCTTCCCATAAAAAAGATCTCATTATCCCATTGAAATACGCACCTGAGATGAGGAGATAATATTCTTTATTCAGCCAATTACATGAACGAAACGATAACAAACAGATCGCTTATCTATTATCGCCTGATAGCGCTTTGGGTACTGGCCGAAGCCATGTTGGGTGGTATTATCCATGGGTTGAAACTACCTGTATCCGGCCTGATCGTAGGAGGAGCGGCGGTGATTTGTATTTCTTTAATTGCCTGGTATGTGCCGGCGAAAGGAGCTGTTCTGAAAGCTACCATTATCGTTGCCATATTTAAAATGATGCTGAGCCCGCAGGCTCCATTTCCTGCATATATCGCCGTATTCTTCCAGGGACTATTAGGAGAATTATTATTCTGGAACAGGCGGTTCTTCAAACTTTCGTGTATCGTACTGGCGTTACTTTCTTTGCTGGAATCGGGATTTCAGCGGATCCTGATGCTGACCATTATTTATGGAAATGATTTCTGGAAAGCGATTAATAATTTTCTCAATGGACTAACACATCAGAAAGTGTCTACCAATTACAGTTTATTGATTGGCGGTGGTTATGTGTTATTGCATTTGATTGCCGGTATTCTTATTGGAAGATGGGCCTCTATACTGCCGGTACGGATTGGAAAATGGAGCTCCAATCCGCAATACTCGGGTTGGCTGGCCGGTTGGGAAAGAGAAGGAGTAAGTACAGAGACCATACAACTGCCGGTGAGAACGAAAAAGAAAAGATACGTAGAGAAAGGAACCTTTGTCGTATGGATCGTACTGATCGGGTTATATGTTCAATCTTATTTCAATTTAGGCGAACCATTATTGCCCTCTTCTATCGCCTTAAAAATATTATTACGGTCAGTTATCATTGTATTGACCTGGTATTTTATTTTTAATCCACTGCTGAAAAAATTGCTGCATCACTGGTTGCAAAGAACAAAGAACCAGCGGCAGATGGAAATACAACAGGTATTGGAATTATTACCGGCTACACAGGAACTGGCTACTCAAAGCTGGCGGGCATCAGCCGGAAAGAAAGGATGGAGACGATTGATCGCTGCCGGTAAAATTATATTGGTGAATGCATTGCAGCCAGCCAATAACCAACAATTGTATATGTTGACAGCACCCATACAAACCGGTAAAACAACTTCCTTGATCAATTGGTCCGAAAGACGGAATGATGTATTTGGCATTCTTATACCTGTTGTCGATGGTAAACGTGTTTTTATGGATGCGCATACGCGGGAACAATTCCGGATGGAAGCGGTAGACGGTGAAAAGGAAGTATTGCTGGTAGGAAGATTTGTATTTAGTAAAACAGCGTTCGACAGGGCGATACAGATCATTCGTGATAATATGAATAAAGAAGGGTGGCTGGTATTTGATGAGATAGGACCGATGGAATTAAGAGGTGAAGGATTTGCACAGGTATTGAAGGATGTATTGAATGTACGCCAGGAAAACATATTATTGGTGGTGCGGGAGGGGATCACCAGGAGAGTAAAAGAGAAATTTCATCTTACGAACATTACTATAGTACATTCCATTTCGGAGTTAAGCGATAACGTTTTGCAATAATCTTACTGCGTATACGATTTTCAGACTGATTTTCCTCGTCAGAAAAATCACCTTTTTTATTGGTGAAAAAAAGATGGCCAGTTTTGGCAAAGGTTTTATGTTTAAGGACGCAATTTGCGTCCTCCAATTCAATAAAAATGGATTTACGTTATCCTCCATTCTGTTTTACCGAACAGGGAGTGGCTATGTTAGCCAGTGTATTAAACAGCGAAACTGCTATCCGGGTCAATATTCAAATCATCAGGGTATTTACAAAAATGCGGGAATTGTTATTTTCCAATAAAGAAATATTAATAAAATTGCAAAGGATAGAAACAAAGCTGGATGGTCATGACCAGGATATTGCATTCATTTTCGAGCACCTGAAACAACTTTTACATCCACCCCAGCCGCCAAGAAAGCAAATTGGTTTTAAGCGTAAGGAGCAAATAGATGAAGGAGAATAACTAATTCTTTGAGGTCACAAATTGTGCCTCAAAAATTTGCATCCCTGGAAACCGGATTACTATTTATTTTCGACTGTTTTCAAAACTGAACACAACCGTATCAAAACCGGACACTTTCCAGTCTGCCCGACCCGCCTACTTTCCTGAGTTTCAACCACCCGCCACTCCGGCATTTTATTAGTAACCGAAAGAGGATAATTTTATTAACCGTCCGAAACACATCAGCATGCTCCAGCATAATCTTCTTATCGCTTTCAGAAACCTGCAGCGTCATAAAGGTTCTTTCCTGATCAACCTGGTCGGGTTGTCGACCGGCCTGGCCTGTACCTTTCTTATCTACCTATGGGTACAGGACGAATGGAGCTTTGATAAATTTCATAAAAACAATAAGCAATTGTTCCAGGTAATGGAAATGAATGATGAGAACGGGTCGATGAAAGTGCATGACAATACCCAGGGATTACTGGCCGATGTGATGGCAAAGGATCTGCCCGAAGTAGAAGCCAGTGTTGCCTCGATGTCGTTGCAAAAAGAAGGGATGGAAGTAACAGCAAAGTTTGGCGATAAAGCCGTAAAAACATCCGGAACATTTGCAGGGAAAAATTTCTTTACTGTTTTTTCTTATAAACTATTACAGGGAGATGCAACTTCTGTCCTGGATCAAAAAAATTCTATTGTTATTTCGGAGGGACTGGCAACAGCTTTGTATGGATCACCCGAGCAGGCCATGGGGAAAAGCCTGGAATGGGAATTATTTGGCAATAAGACATTATCCCAGGTGTCGGGCGTATTTGCCAAACTGCCAGATAACAATTCTATGCTGTTTGATTTTGTGTTGACCTATGAAAAATTGCTTAGTGATGTTTGGCCCAATGGAAATAAATGGTTTAATACCGGCCCTGCCACTTACCTGGTATTGAAAAAAGGAACTGACCTCAGGAACTTTAATACCAAACTTACCCCTTTACTTACTAAATACTGGCCCGATAATATTTTCAAGGTTTTTGTAAGACCTTATGCAAACGGGTATCTCTATGGAAAATATGAGAATGGAGTGCAGAGTGGTGGCCGTATCGAATATGTAAAACTGTTTTCGCTGGTGGCTATTTTTATTTTGATCATTGCCTGTATCAATTTTATGAATCTTTCTACAGCGAAAGCAACACGCAGGCAAAAAGAAGTGGGCGTAAAAAAAGCAGTGGGTTCTACAAGGCGCGCATTGGTTGCGCAATTTCTGACAGAGGCGGTTATCATGTCTTTATTATCATTGGTACTGGCAGGTGTACTGGTATTTTTATTTCTTCCTTTATTCAACCAGGTAACAGGAAAAAATATGACCATGCATTTCAGTCCCGGGCTGGTACTGGCAGCATTAGGCATAGCTATATTGACGGGGTTGATCTCGGGAAGTTACCCTGCGATCTACCTTTCACGGTTTAACCCGGTATCGGTGTTAAAAGGAAAATTGAGAAATTCTGTAGCAGAGTTGCTGGCAAGAAAGGGATTGGTCGTATTCCAGTTTATGCTTTCGTTGATGCTGATCGTATCGGTACTGGTTATCTATAAGCAATTGAAATATGTGCAGACAGAAAACCTGGGATATAACAAGGATAATATCATCTATTTTGATAAGGAAGGGAAAGCCATTCAGAACTCCGACGACTTCCTGGCGGGATTAAAAAAGATCGATGGCATTGTAAACGCGTCGGCGATCCAGAGCAATGTGGTGCAGAGTATTGGTGGCAGTGCGACCTATGGTATTGATTGGCCGGGTAAAAAGGATAAGGAGCTGGTAAACTTTGCGGTTCGTTCTGTGGATTATGATATGCTGGAGACATTAGGTATCCAGGTGAAGGAGGGGCGCAGCTTTTCAAGGAACTTCGGGGCGGATAGTGCAGGGTTGATATTTAATGAAACGGCTATTGCGGCGATGCGGTTGAAAAATCCGCTGGGTACTCCTGTAAAAATGTGGGGAAAGGATATGAGTATTATTGCTGTGGTCAGGGACTTTCATATCAAATCTTTGCATGAGCCGATTGCCCCGCTGGTGTTCAGACTGGAACCGAAAAATACATCGCTTGTGATGGCAAAGATCAGTGCAGGGAAGGAAAAAGAAACATTGAGTAAGCTGGAAGCCTATTATAAAAGTTATAATCCCGGGTATATTTTGGATTATAAATTCCTGGATGTTGCTTACCAGGCGCAATATGTATCCGAGCAGAGGGTATCGATGTTATCAAGGTTCTTTGCGGGCCTGGCAATACTGATCTCCTGCCTGGGATTGTTTGGACTGGCCACTTATAATGCGGAAGTAAGGACAAAGGAGATCGGCATCCGCAAAGCGCTGGGGGCTTCGGCAGGGAATGTGTTGCTGTTGCTGTCAAAGGATTTTGTAAAACTGGTCATTATTGCGATGGCGCTGGCATTTCCGCTGGCCTGGTGGGCGATGCATAGCTGGCTGAAGGGATTTGCTTACCGGGTGGATATCGGAGTAAGTGCTTTCATTATAGCGGGGATATCTATTGTATTGTTTGTGGCGCTGACGGTGGGGTATCAGTCGCTGAAGGCGGCATTGGTGAACCCGGGGAAGAGTTTGAGGACGGAGTAATCGCCTGGAAGACATTCAAGAATGATAAGTGCAAAAATTATCTCGTCTCTATGCAATTTTAGATTACGCATCGATATTGAATCTAAATGATATTTTATTATTTATTAAAATAAAACACCCCCACTTTCGCGGAGGTGCAGTATCCAATAAAACAACCCTAACTAATATGACAGGATGAAATATCATCCGGCAATAATATCAGCAATGAAATGGGGTAAATAAAAGAAATGGTCCATTTCATAGATATAAGATTTCACGTGACCAGTTCTCTCATAGAGTAGATCAGACACGAAAAAAATGTAAACCAGCCACCTGATCAAAGAGTTGAACAGGAAATTTTAAATAATTATGGTATACCAAAATCAGTACAAATGGTAAACCCTTATAAATAGAAAAACCGGTTGTGAAGCCCCTGGCTATTAGATAAATACGGCAGTTCTATTTCATAACAGCCCCCTGCTCTATCCAGCAACGGATCGCTTCCCGCTCTTCCGGCGTAATATTCGTCTTATTATTCTGCGGCATCGTCTTCGTAATTACCACCCGCTGCATGATCAGTTCCTTTTTGGCAACGATTTCTGCCGGTGTATCATATTTGACACCATTGGGAGCTGAAGTATATACATCATCTGTCGGCCGGGAAGAATGACATTGTACACAACGCTGCTGAATGATCGCATTGACCTCCGCAAACGATACCTCCCTGCATTTGCCCGTTGATGGTTGTGGTGCCGTAACATAAGCCACCGCGAGTAAGAGCAATATAGAAGCCGGTAATACCCATACACTTAGTTTACCACGCTCCCGCAGGTTCAACCAATGCTTAATACCCGCTGTGCCCAGCGTAATAGCCGCCAGTACGATCCATTGATATTTATTTCCAAACGTGCTGGGAAAATGATTGCTCACCATCACAAACAATACCGGCAGAGTGAAATAGTTGTTGTGCAACGAACGGAACAGGGCATTTTTACCCTTGGAAGGATCGGGCGGTATTCCTTTCCTCGCCGCATTCACCATCGCCTTTTGCGAAGGAATGATCACAAAGAATACATTTGCCACCATAATACTCCCGATCATCGCCCCGAAATGAATAAAAGCAGCCCGCCCGCTGAATACATGACTATAGAAAAATGCAAATGCAACCAGGATAATAATACCAGTCAGCGTAAATAGCCAGGGCTTTTTCTTTAGCGGAGATTTACAAAGCAGATCATAGATTATCCAGCCCGCAATAAACGAACCTATACTGATCGCAACTGCCTGGAGCGTTGTCAGCTTCAGTACATTCGGATCGATCAGCATGGCCGAAGCATTGAAATAGTAAATGATAAACAACAACCCAAAACCGGAAATCCAAGTGAAGTATGCCTCGTATTTGAACCAATGCAGGTGCTTGGGTATCGTCTTTGGCGCGACCTTGTATTTTTCCAGGTAATAAAATCCACCGCCATGTACCGCCCAAAGATCGCCAGCCAGCTCATCACGGATATTCTCCGTCCGGTTCAAGGCATTCTCCAGGAAAACAAAATAAAAGGAAGCGCCGATCCAGGCAATGCCGAAAGTGATATGCATCACACGCACTACTATATTCAGCCATTCCATCAAATGACCCTCATAGGGAGTGCCACGTACTAAAAAGTAAATAGTGGCGATAATAGCCAGTGCAATAAAAATGATAGCCGCATAAATCCATCCCTGGATCAACCCTGTCCTTTCCTTATGATTATCATCTTTACTATCCAGGTGAGTAATCGAATGAATACGATAGGTCATGATGATCAGCATGACCAGGATGGCAGCAAATAGTATGAATAAAACGTAGATCATTTTTTTACAGTTCCAGCAGCGAACAGGACAATGCAACAGGTAATCTAGCCTTAAAGTAAAGAATAGTTTTCTATTTTCAAGGGTTAGCAGTACAATGGACACAATGCCGGCGTAGCCGGCAACACAAAGAACACAAGGGTATCAGGGATCTCAACCGGTATGCCTGTAATTTCTTACATTCAATGAATGTTTGATGCAGCGATCATAAGTAATAACATTCTTATTTCCGGTGTCGGTCAAAAGGCAATTATTCTATTAAAAGACGGCTTTATCGCTGATATTGTAACTGAAATGCCGGCTGGCCATTTTCCTGTTACCGATACGGGAGATCAAATTGTAATGCCCGGCATTATTGATCCGCATGTACATATCAATGAACCCGGACGCACTGATTGGGAAGGATTCGATACTGCTACCAAAGCTGCCCTGGCCGGGGGCATTACTACTCTGGTAGATATGCCGCTGAATGCGTCGCCCGTAACTACTACGGTAAATGCATTCGAAGAAAAGATAAAAGCTACTGCAGGAAAATTGCATACCAACTGTGGCTTTTGGGCTGGTGTGATACCCGGAAATGAAAAAGAGATCGAACCCCTCATACAAAAAGGAGTACTTGGTTTCAAAGCCTTTCTTACTCATTCCGGCATCGATGAATTTCCCAATGTAACAGAAGAAGACCTGCGGAAAGTAATGCCAATCATTGCGAAATATGATTTACCCTTATTGGTGCATTGCGAATTGGAATCGGGGCAGGATAGATCAACTATCGGTCAAAATAAATCATACCAGGCTTATCTCGCATCACGACCCCAACAATGGGAAGATGATGCAATCGCCTTAATGATCCGCCTTTGTGAAGAATTTAATTGCCGCACACATATCGTTCATTTGTCATCTGCCGGTTCTATCGGGCAAATTGCAGCAGCCAAACAACAGGGACTACCACTAACGGTTGAGACCGGTCAGCACTATTTATATTTCTGTGCAGAAGATATGAAAGATGGACAAACACAATTCAAATGTGCACCACCCATCCGCGAAAGAGAAAATAATGAAAGGCTATGGCAGGCATTAAAAGATGGCATCATTGATTTTGTGGCTACCGATCATTCCCCTGCTCCTCCTGCAATGAAAGAAACAGCAAGTGGTGATCTGATGAAAGCATGGGGAGGCATATCCTCCATTCAATTTGCCTTGCCTGTTTTATGGACAGCCGCAAAAAAACATGGATGCCGTGTGGAAGATATGATACGATGGCTATGTGATGGTCCTTCCTCACTTATTCAACAGTCAAAAGTAAAATCAGATACCCGCCGCATTCAAAAAGGAGAAAAAGCGGATCTGGTCGTTTGGGATCCGGATAAAAAATTTATTGTTACCAAAGAAAGCATTCATCATAAACATAAGATAACACCGTACCTTGGGGAAGAGCTTTCCGGAGTAGTGACGCAGACCTGGCTGGCAGGAGAAAAAGTATATGATGAAGGAAAATTTTTACATTTGAACCAGGGAAAAATCATACTAAGAAAACCTATGTGAAACCTATGTGCCTATGTGGTAAAGATTACGCAAGACTGATATAGTTCTATTGCCGATTGGCGTAGATTCACCACATAGGCACATAGGTTTCACATAGAGATAATTATATGGCAGAACCATCATTTATAGCATTGACTGATTTAGCTGCAGAAAAGCTGGGTGGAAAAGCCTTGCTTTGCACCGATGATTTTTTTGCAGAAAAAGAAAACCTGCTGAAACCAGGTCGTGGTATTTTCATTGCCGATAAATATACCGATCGCGGTAAATGGATGGATGGATGGGAATCACGTCGCAAACGTGGCCCTGGTCACGATTGGTGCATTATTCAATTAGCCACTTCGGGAAAAATATATGGAGTAGATATCGATACTAATTTTTTCCTTGGAAATCATCCTCCCCATGCATCGATTGAAGCTGCTAATATTCCGATAACCGATCCGATCGATTTTGATAAAATAGTTTGGAAAGAAATTCTTCTGAAATCTCCTTTGAATCCCGGCGCACAAAATTTTTATGAGATCACCGACCATACTGTGTATACACACCTGCGCCTGCATATTTATCCCGATGGTGGTGTAGCCCGCTTAAAAGTATACGGCGATGTATTTAAAGATTGGCCAACGATTAATAAAAATGAAAGTATCGATTTAGCAGCAGCTACCAATGGCGCACGTGCTGTTTTATGTAATGATATGTTCTTTTCCCATATGGATAACCTGATCATGCCGGGTCGTGGTATTAATATGGGTGATGGATGGGAAACAAAACGAAACCGTACCCCTGAAAATAAAGACTGGGTTATCGTACGGCTGGCACATAAAGGAGTGATCGAAAAAGCATTGATCGATACCTGCCATTTCAAAGGCAACTACCCCGATAGCTGTTTACTGGAAGGTTGTACAATTCCATTGGAAGATGAAAACAAATTGAATACTTCTTCCGTTACCTGGACAACCCTGCTTCCACAAACAAAACTCAGTGCGGATCATGAACATTATTTTGAAAAAGAATTGGCAAGCAAAGAACCATTTACACATGTACGGTTAACCATATTTCCCGACGGCGGTATAAGCAGGATGCGATTATGGGGACGATTGGTGTGACATTTGCAGGTTTACCAAAACAATATGACACTACACGAATTAAATACTTTACCAAAGGAACAACTGAAAGAAGAGTTGTTGAAGTGTTGTGGTTCTGTGGCCTGGGTAAATAAAATGATCCCCTTTTTCCCGGCGGAAGACCTGGTAGAACTGCTGGAAGATGCGGAAGAACAATGGTGGTTGTGCAACAGCGAAGACTGGAAAGAAGCATTCTCACATCATCCGAAGATCGGTGATACGGAATCATTACAAAAGAAATTTGCTTCTACCGCAAAATGGGCTTCCGGCGAACAAAGCGGTGTAAATACAGCTTCGGCCACAACAATCCAGTCCCTGGCAGAAGCTAATAAAGAATACGAAGCGAAATTCGGATATATCTTTATCGTTTGTGCAACAGGAAAATCGGCAGAGGAAATGCTGGGGCTTTTAAACGAACGATTATCGAATAATCCGGATGATGAAATTGAGATAGCAGCTGATGAGCAAAATAAAATCACCCAACTCCGGTTGGAAAAATTAGTAGACGATTAGCCTTATATATGAGCCAGATCACCACACATATCCTCGACACCAGCAAAGGCAAACCTGCCGCCGGGATTACTATTATTTTATACTCGGGACAAACCGATGCCTGGAAAGAGATAGCCAGGGGAATAACCAATAGCGATGGAAGAATACCCGGTCTGTTGACAGGCAATATATCGTTGGTGACAGGAAACTATAAAATGAAATTTGAAACAAAGGAATATTTTACGAAAAATAATATACAGACTTTTTACCCTTTTGTAGAAATCGTTTTTGAAATTAATACCTCCGAACACTATCACATACCGTTACTGCTAAACCCATTTGGATATTCAACTTATAGGGGATCATAAATTGTATCACAATGAACACTACCCGGCGAAGCCGGGCACGAAGAACACGGGAGGAGCAGGTATGACCGAAGAGGAAATTATTAGTATAATTATTGAAGAAGCGATTTATATTCCTAAATCCATCGGACCGGGTATGTTGGAAAATGTATATAAAACCTGTTTGGCATATCGGCTGAGTGAAAGAGGTTTTTATGTGGAAATTGAAAAACCAATACCTGTTGTTTTTGAAGAGATAAAGATAGAGTGCGGTTATAGAGCTGATATAGTTGTGGATGAAAAATAGTAATTGAAACAAAAAATATTGAGGCAATTGCTGATATCCATATTGCCCAGACATTGACCTATTTGAGATTTCTAAACCTCAGGTATGGACTAATACTGAATTTTAAAACCATCTTATTAAAGAATGGAATCAGAAGGATATTAAAAGCAGTCGTGCCCGTTGTGGCCGGCTTGCTGGTCTGTGTCCTTCGTGTTCCCCCAAAACTTCAACCATGAACCTTTCCATACCAGCTAACGACAAAGACAGTTTACTAAGTACGCTTAAAATAGCCAATCTCAAATTTCAACAAACTTACCCGGGTGATAAACCCGACCGCCAACCCGTACATACTGTTTATGGTGGTGCCAATCTTTTCAAAGCCGATACCTGTGTAAAAATGGGAGAGATCGCCTTGAAGAACCTGCAAACCTATGCACCCGACTTTGTTACGCTCGCCAAAGTGCTGCATATAGAAGGATATAAAGAATTGCCCGGTATCGATAAAAAATCAGATCATGATAAAATTGAAAAGCTGGCTAAAAAGTTGGGAAAGATGAGTGAAGAAGACAGGAAGAAAGAACCTGCCTGGCTTTCTTATTCTGTTTACAATAAGATCATTCAAAAACTAAAAACAGAAGCAGTTGAAGACTTTCGGATCGATTTCGAAGATGGATTTGGTAACCGCCCGGATGAAGAAGAAGATGCAACAACAGTAACTGCCGCGACCGAATTAGCAAAAGGAATAAAAGCAAAGACCGTTTCACCATTTATTGGCATTCGAATCAAACCATTTACAGAAGATCTCAAGAACCGTGGTGTCAGAACGCTGGACATTTTCCTGACCACATTGATTGAAAAAACAAAAGGCAATATCCCGGAGAATTTTGTCGTGATGCTTCCCAAAGTCACCATTCCCGAACAGGTGATCACCATGGTGCGCCTTTTCGAGATCATTGAAAAGAAACATAACCTGGTGGCCGGCACACTCAAAATGGAAACCATGGTGGAAGCTACCCAGATCATTATGGATGATGAAGGTCGAAATCCATTATTAAAGATCATTCGCGCCAGTAACGGCCGTTGCATCGCCGCGCATTTCGGCACCTATGATTATACAGCCTCCTGTGGCATTACCGCCAGGTACCAGACTATGGATCATCCTGTCTGCGATTTTGCGCATCACATGACCAAAGTGGCATTAGGCGGTACGGGTATATTCTTATCTGATGGAGCTACCAACGTAATGCCGGTGGCACCGCACCGCGGCGATAAACTATCGGCTACACAACGGGAAGAAAACCGTGAATCGGTTCATAATGCCTGGAGGACCGGTTATAACCATACGATGCATTCACTGATCAATGGATTTTATCAGGGCTGGGATCTCAATCCCGCACAATTACCCATGAGATATGCAGCTACCTATAATTTCTTTTTAAGCAGTATGCACGATGCGACCTTTCGCCTGAAAACATTCGTGGAACGCGCGGCCATTTCAACATTGACAGGTGATATTTTTGATGATGCAGCTACGGGGCAGGGCCTGCTTAATTTCTTTTTAAAAGCAATGAACTGCGGTGCGATCAGTGAAGAAGAAGCCACAGCTACCGGTCTTACGATCGAAGAGATCAGGAGCCGGTCATTTTATAAAATTCTACAGGGAAGAAGAGGGAAATAAGCGGGTTCGTGCGGGAGTGTAGGAAAATTCCGATAGGTGAAATATAATGCAATAGAACACGGATAGAAGTGGATGGATGGATTAAAAGTGATTGATATTATTTAGTATCTGTATTATACCTGTTTTATCTGTGCCATCCGTATTCCATTTCTTCTACTGAAATGCGCTTGCAAAATCTGCATTACATCCGTTCATCCACTTCTATCCGTGTTCTATTCTCTCTGAAACCTATTCTTAAGAATTGCCAGCTTCTTTTTAATTTTGCGCATTAAACTTTTCACATGACAATTGCTATCCTTGGGGCTGGAATGGTTGGTCGCGCTATTGCAGAAGACCTTGCGAAAGAATATGAGGTAACAGCATTTGACCTGAGCAAAGAAAGCCTGGAGGCAGTGCAAGCAAGAAACGCTGCTATCAAAACAGCAGCGGTTGATCTTTCTGATTATAAATCATACAAAGAATTTTTACTTCCTTTTGATCTGGTAGTTACGGCAGTCCCCGGATTTATGGGATATAAAACGCTGGAAGCTGTGATCAATGCCGGTAAGAATGTAGTTGATATTTCTTTTTTCCCGGAGGATGTTTTACAACTCGATAAACTGGCCAGAGAAAAACAGGTGACTGTCATCACCGACTGTGGCGTAGCACCTGGTGTCAGCAATTTTATCATAGGCCGGTATAATGAAGAGATGAAGGTAAATTCTTTCGAATGCTATGTCGGCGGATTGCCAATTGAAAGGAAACCACCCTTTCAATACAAAGCTCCTTTTTCGCCGGTGGATGTGATCCAGGAATATATACGCCCGGCCCGCCTGGTAGAACAGGGACAGATTGTTACCAAACCTGCATTAAGCGACAGGGAAATGATAAATTTTGAAGAGGCCGGCCAGTTGGAAGCATTTAATACCGACGGACTGCGTTCGCTGATCTATACCATGGGGCATATTCCGGATATGAAAGAAAAAACATTACGCTATCCCGGGCATATCGATCTTATCATAGCATTGCAGCAAGCCGGTTTTTTCGATACCAAACCGCTTCGCATCAAACATGAAGATATTACTCCACTTGAATTTACCTCCCGCCTGCTCGTCAATGAATGGAAACTGGGTCCCGAAGAAGAAGAATTTACGGTGATGAAAGTAATCGTGAAAGGAGAGAAAGACGGCGCACAAAGAACAATTGTATATAACCTATTTGACCGCTATGATACAACTACAAAAACTTCTTCTATGGCGCGTACCACAGGCTATACCTGTGCAGCTGCCGTAAACCTGGTCGCAAAAGGTTTATTCAATAAGAAAGGAGTATTTCCTCCCGAACTGGTAGGTAAATACAAAGAGTGTTTTGATTTTGTGATTGATTATTTAAGCAAACGAAAAGTCAATTGGAAATATTCTGAACAATAAAATTTTATTTCCCGCAGCCGCCTTCCTATAATCTCCGCGGTCCTCTGTGGTATATGTCCTGTAAGAGATTCTATTCATAAAACTTTAAAAGACTTTATTCAGCAACCTTACTCCTGGACTTATTCCACAGAGGGCCACGGAGGACCGCGGAGATGAATCTCAAATAAAAAAAGCAGCCATTGCTGACTGCTTTATCGATAAATTTTTTTTATAATTCCTTATTCGGCCTCTGCTACTACTTCTTTCACTTCCGGTATCATTCTTTTCATCATACCCTCGATACCTGCTTTTAATGTGATCATGGAAGAAGGGCAACCACTGCAGCTTCCCTGCAACATCAGGTTCACCACTCCTTCATCATAACTTTTAAATTGTATAGCACCACCATCCATTTCAACAGCAGGTTTCACATAATTTTCCAGCAATTCCTTGATACGTTTTACCACATCATCATCATCGGCCAGCACTTCATTGCTGCTCTCTTTTTTGATGTGTACTACTTCATCTTCATTGATCACTGCTTTGCCTTCTTCCAGGTATTCCTTCAGGAATTGACGGATCGCAGGGATCACATCGTTCCATTCTGCGTCGGATGTCTTTGTCAGCGTTACAAAATTGCTGGCAATGAAAACAGCTTTGATAAAAGGAAAACCAAACAGTTCAACCGCGAGAGGAGAAGGTTTGGCGCTTTCAGCATCCGGGAAATCGATGCTCTTACCAGGATAAAGGAGTTTGTTCGCCACAAACTTCATCGTTTCCGGGTTAGGGGTCATTTCTGTATAAATGCTGATTACAGGGTTTCCAGTCTTGATCATAATATCATGAGTTTTAACAAATCCGCCCGGCGAAAGCCCCGGCGGACAGCACAAAAATAACAACAAAAAACCGGGATTGTTTACGAATGCCGGAAAGACAGGCCAGTGGCGGGTTTCAGGGGGTTAAAGGTGGTGATGGAGGGCTGGTATGATGGAACACGGATGACACGGACGAAAGGGATAAAAAGAATGTTAATTTAAATCTATCGGGTCTATCATCCGTCTTCTGTTATTCTTTGAATTTTCCGGTCTTTTTCAGGTACCGGACCATAACGTAAACCAGGAGGAGGATGCCCAGGATAATACCTCCCAGTATATTCCGGAACGGCTCATCGCCGCCGGTCAGTTCGGGGTATTTCAATAATAAGATAAGTGTGATACCGATCAGCCAGATGAACTGGGTCGTGTGTTCTTTCAAAATCCACCGGCGCCAGTTGAAATGCATACCGCTGAATGTTTTGCCAAGGCCACCCAGGCTTGGCCACCAGCGGTTTACTTTTTTGCAATATTCATCATAACCACTACCGAATTTTCCGCGTAAAAAATTTTCTTCCGCTAGCACGATCGCCTGGTAGACAAATAAAAAGATCGGGATCACAATCGCTACATATACCAATGAGTTTGCCAAAATACCTACCCCTAATAACATAAGGATATTACCTACATACAAAGGATTGCGGCAATGATTGAAAATGCCTTCTGTCACCAGCCCTTCAGCATATGGCTTTCCTTCTTTTCCCCCGCGAACGATATAAGCCAGCCCAATCGTTAACCCACGGATCAACTGACCGAGTATGGTCACGAATAAACCAATGGTGATTGGCCAGATATAATAGTGTTCACCAAACTGTTCGGATGAGAAAATGGGCCATGATGGGATAAACAGGGCGCCATAAAAAATAATAAAGATCCAGTTGCGGTACTTAAAAAAGAAATTACCGATAGCGACCATAGTAGAAAGTTGGATGTTGAGATATAATTATGAATGCAGAATTATGATTGTGCGTACCCTGTCACGACGATTCATAACTCATAATTTTTGATTTACTTTTTTATCGCGATGATACCTGCAAAATTATACCACTTGAAAAATACTTCGCAATGAGCAAAACCACGGTCACGCAACAATGAAATATCTTCACTCAGTTTGTAAGGAATCAATACATTTTCCAGCGCCTCGCGTTTTTGTGAAATTTCCAGTTCGCTATAATTATTGCGGCGCTTGTAATTATAATAATATTCGATAAAATCCCTGTTGAAATTGCTTTCTTCCGCCAGTATTTTTTCAACCAGTATCAAAGCACCACCCGGGTTAAGGCCATCAAAAATATCTTTTAAAACTTTTTCCCGGTAAATTGGTCGTACAAACTGGAGCGTCAGGCATAATACAACCACCGATGCATTGGTAACTTTTACACCCTCGCTAAGATCGGCGCAACGCAAATCATA
Organism: uncultured Bacteroidota bacterium; assembly: GCA_946479615.1. Next base: position 56,873 of record CAMLGR010000002.1, read on the forward strand.
ATCACGGGAAAAACCAAGCTCCATCAATTTGGATTTGCATTTATCCAGCATCTCCTGCGAATCATCGATACCTACAAAACGGATATTCTGGTTCACCATCGTATCCATTCCAATCATCGTAGTGCCGGTCGAGCAACCCAGGTCATATACATCGGATCCTTCTTTGGCATGATCGGCGGCCAGTTCGGCCATCATCCGCTGGATCTCTCCATAATACGGCACCGAGCGGTTCACCATATCATCAAATACTTTGGCTACATTTTCACCAAACTTAAAATCGCTGGCTTGTTCTATTTCGTCTTTAAAAACTTCATCTTTGCCCATAAAATAAAAATAAAGGATACAAAGTAAAGCATTTACGATGAAGAAAATATACCATCTTGGCAATTGTACTACCTGCCAGGCCATTATCAGCGAAACAGGAGTAGATAAAAAGGGTTTTGCTATGCAGGATATCAAGTTTGAAAGGATCACACCTGCCCAGCTGGAGGAAATGAAAAAAATGAGCGGCAGCTATGAATCACTGTTCAGCCGCCGTGCCATGAAATACAAGGAACTGGGGTTGAAAGACAAGAAACTCGAAGAAAAAGACTACCGCAATTTTATCCTGGAAGAATATACGTTCCTGAAACGACCGGTTACGATCATCGATGATAAAATATTTATCGGCAATGAGAAAAAATCGGTGGAAGGGCTGAAGAAGGCAGTGAAAGAATTATGAGTTATAAATTAAGAATTATGAATGGGGACAGGCAGTTTAATTCATAATTCACCATTCTCCTAATGCATACCTCCTTCTGCAGGCAAAGTCGCTTCTTTAATACCACCGTGCTTCTTTTCACTGGACAATACATACCACGCGATAAAAACACTGATGAGCATAAAGATGCCTCCGAGTAAAAAGGATACCCCTGGAAAATATACCGGCGCATTCTGCCTGGTAAAATAGGTGAACAGGTTATTCATGATCAACGGGCCGATGATCGTGGTAAGGCTCATCAGGCTGGTCAGTGTTCCCTGTAATTCTCCCTGTTCATTCGGCGGCACATGTCCTGCCAGTACAGATTGCAGCGAAGGACCGGCAATGCCACCTAAACAATAAGGCACTAAAAAAGCAAACATCATCCAGCTTTGCGTGGCAAAAGCAAAAAGAACAAGCCCGATAGTATATAAACTCAAGCCCAGGTAAATACTTTTCTCATTACCCAGTTTCGGATTGATCACCCTGGTCAAACCCGCCTGCACACCTCCTACCAGCACTCCTACTACAGCCAATGATATACCTACCATCTTTTCGCTCCAGTTGAAACGATAAATAGTAAAGAAGCTCCAGTTACCCTGTACAGCTTGTGCTGCGAGATAGATAAGAAAAAAACAAATGGCCAGTCCGCCGATAGCAGGATATCTTTTTAGTAATCGTAATGATCCTAACGGGTTGGCTCTTTTCCATTCAAAAGCCCGGCGGTTGTCTTTACTTAATGATTCCGGCAATGCGAAATAGCCATATAAACAGTTGACCAGGCAAAGGCCAGCGGCAGCATAGAAAGGAGCGCGGATACCCCAGCCCGCTAATAAACCTCCTAATGCAGGCCCGATTACAAATCCCAATCCGAAAGCAGCGCCGACAAGACCAAAATTCTTGGCTCTTGTTTCGGGTGTACTTACATCAGCGATATATGCAGAGGCTGTTGTAAAACTGGCCCCGGTCAATCCGGCGATGATCCGGCCCACAAACAACCATCCATAGCTGGGTGCCAGTGCCAGGAATAAATAATCGATCCCAAATCCCAGCAGGGAACAAAGAAGAACAGGACGACGGCCATAGCGGTCACTCAGGTTGCCTACGATGGGGGCACATACAAATTGCGTGATGGCATAGGCAGCTAATAGCCAGGCGCCGTATGCACTGGCTTCGTTGATAGAAATATGCTTTAATTGAGCGATCAGGTCGGGCATAACAGGGATAATTAATCCCCATCCCATGATATCAATAAGTAGTGTAATGAATATAAATCCTACTGCTGCCTGTCGGTTTGTTGCCATAAAATAGTAATAGCGACAAAATTGCACGTTTTTTCATAAGGGAGGGTTATTTTTTTATAAACAGGCATGTTTTTGGGCGTATTGCGAATTAACAAAGCTTGCAGGAATGTAAAGATCAGAGTATTTATCTTTGAGGCTTTACAACCACTGCGATGGACACTGCAGTAGAACCAAACAAAATTTTTCATTTAAAAAAACATGTCCATGATTAGTAAAAAATTTCTTTTGCCTTTTCTATCCGTTGTTATTTTTTCTTCTTCTTGTGTAAGCTCCAAGAAGTTTAAAAAATCACAGGCTGATTATGCCGCCCTGCAAACCCAGTATACGCAATCTCAAAGCAGTCTTACAGATTGTAATAATGAGAAAGCAGAATTGAACCGGCAGAAATCAGGTTTGGAAAATGATATCGCCAACCTCAACAAACAGATAGATTTTTTAAAAGAAAACAATACCCAGGCCCTGAAGCAATTGCAGGATCTTTCTGTGATCTCTTCTTCCCAGGCTGAAAGTATTAAGAAATCAATGGAGAACATTGGCGCCAAAGATTCTTATATCCAGACATTGCAACAGCAAATGGCACATAAGGATTCCATCAACATGGCGCTCGTCATGAACCTGAAGGGTGCAGTTGGCAACATGAACGATGCAGATATCAATATCAAAGTTGATAAAGGTGTGGTTTACATAGATATCTCCGACAAACTGTTGTTCAAGAGCGGTAAATACGAAGTTACCAATGACGCAAAAACCGTATTGGGAAAAGTAGCTGCCGTATTGAAAAATCAACCTGATATCGAATTCATGGTAGAAGGACATACCGATAACGTGGCTTTCAGAAGCGGCGTATTGCTCGACAACTGGGATCTCAGTGTAAAAAGAGCTACCGCAGTAGTAAGAATTTTACAAAATCAATACGGATTGGATCCTGCCAAGATCGCCGCCGCAGGCCGTTCAGAATACAAACCTGTAGCAGATAACAGTACAGCCGAAGGAAAAGCAGCGAACCGCAGAACAAGGATCGTGATCCTTCCACAACTTGACCAGTTCTTCAAATTACTGGAGCCTAACGCAGGAAAATAAACGACTGCCTGGGCTTGTAAATTTTTGAATGTACGATGTCAGAGGTACGATGTACGCAATTCCGATAGCAGAAAAGTTTCTGAAAAGGAAAGTCATACATCGTACCTCTGACATCGTACATTTTTTTTATCTTCCCTTAAATTAACACTCCATGTACCGTTTCCTCCTCTTGTCGTTTACGACAGCTATACTCTTTACTTCCTGTTCTGAAAATAAAACCAATGTAGATGAAGCTGATGGCCTGGCTGCTTTCAGCGCAGATAGTCTCGGTCATCATATCGCCACTTTATCCGGCGATGATTTCATGGGCCGCAAACCCTTTTCTGCCGGGGAAATAAAAACGCTGGACTATTTGCAGGACCAGTTTGCCGCCGTAGGACTGGAGCCCGGTAATGGCGAAAGTTATTTACAGGACGTTCCGATGGTCCGCATCACTACAGAAGCGGCCAGCCAGATGCAGGTCGTTTCTCCCAAAGAAAAATTCACGCTGGAAGGTTTTGATGATTATGTAATATGGACAGATAAAACCGATAGCATTGAATCATTGAATAATTCAGAACTGGTATTTGCAGGATATGGCGTAGTGGCACCGGAGTACAACTGGAATGATTATGCAGGACTGGATGTAAAGGGAAAAGTAGTACTGGTATTGGTGAATGATCCCGGCTTCAATGCAGGAGACACCAGTTTATTCAAAGGCAAAACAATGACCTACTACGGTCGCTGGACCTATAAATATGAAGAAGCAGCCCGCCAGGGCGCCAAAGGCTGCCTGATCGTACATAATACCGAAGCAGCCAGCTATCCGTTTTCCGTGGTACAAAATAACTGGAATGGTTCACGGTTGAGACTGGATAACCGTGGCAAGCAGGAAACCTTATGCGATATCATCGGCTGGGTATCGGCTCCTGCTGCGAAACGATTACTGGCAGCTGCAGGAAAGGATTCAACCTTACTGGCAACGGCGGATAAAAAGGATTTTAAAGGGCAATCATTGGGATTATCATTATCGGTGAACATGAAAGTAAAAACCACTTACGATAAATCGCATAATGTCATTGGTAAGATAACGGGTACGGAACACCCTGATGAAACGATCATCTATACGGCACACTGGGATCATCTCGGTATTGGCAAACCCGATAAATCGAATCCCAACGATTCCATTTATAACGGCGCTTTGGATAATGCCAGCGCTACCTGTGGTTTGCTGGAACTGGCAAGAGCCTTTAAAAGTTTAAATACAAAACCTGCCCGCACGATCATCTTTCTTTCTGTTACCGCTGAAGAACAGGGACTATGGGGTTCTGCTTACTATGCACAGAACCCGATCTACCCGGCTGCAAAAACACTGGCCAATATCAATATGGATGGATTGAACTGGTTTGGTAAAACAAAAGACATTGTCGTGATTGGTCGTGGTCAGAATGAACTGGAAGATTATTTACGGGAAGAAGCAGAAAAGGCAGGTCGCGTGATCTCTTTTGAAGCGCATCCTGAAGCCGGATCCTTTTACCGGTCCGATCATTTCAACTTTGCCAAAGTAGGTATACCGGCTCTTTATACAGCAAATGGCATTGAAGCGATCGGCAAAGAAGCAGGCTATGGAAAGAAAATGGAAGATGACTATACCAAGAACAATTATCACCGTCCTTCCGATGAATATAATGAGAACACCTGGGTGCTGGATGGCGCTATCGAAGATCTGAAATTATTATTCCAGGTAGGAAAACGGTTAGCCGCTACCAACAAATGGCCGGAATGGAAAACCGGTTCTGAATTCAAGGCAAGGAGAGAAGCGATGCTTAAGTAGTGTTAGGTGTAGGTTATTCTGTCAGGCCGTGAGGCTTCTAACAGCATACAGTCAACACCTAACACTTAAAACTTAGCACCTAACATCTCCCCTCCCTTCCATGTAAAAATCCGACAACGCATATTTTTTCTTTTCCCGCTTATACACCCCTGTGGCTGTCAGTCAATAATTCTTACGAAGCCGTTCGTTTTTCCCAAACTTTATGAAAAAGAAAGAAGGTCATGAGAAAATGGATACTGGCGCTGGTCTGCTTTATCGCTACGATCGTAACAAATGCCCAGCAGCCGTCCAGGGCTACTGTTTCAATAAAAATTTTCGATACACAACAGGCAGCACTGGAAAATGCTACGGTTGAACTATTACGCTCTGCTGATTCTTCGCTCGTTAAAGTTGCGCTGACGGATAAAACAGGTACAGCGGAATTTGATAATATTCCTTTCGGTTCTTATTTCGCAAAGATCAGTATGGTAAACTTTGCGCCGCAAAACTCTGCTGCGATTACGGTAGCAGGTCCCCGGGCAGAAATAGCTGCTGTTACATTACAAACAAAATCAACAGCACTAGGGGCTGTTACGGTTACCGCGAAAAAGCCGTTTATACAAAAACTTACCGACCGTATCGTTGTCAATGTAGAAAGCAGCATCGTCAGCGCGGGCAGTTCTGCTATGGAAGTTTTGGAACGTTCGCCCGGCGTTAATATCGATCAGAATGATGTGATCAGCCTGCGCGGACGCGCCGGTGTTATTATCATGATCGATGGAAAGCCTACGGCAATGGGTGGAACCGACCTGGCCAACTACCTGCGTGGTTTGCCTTCTGCGGCAATTGAACGGATCGATATCATTACCAATCCTTCTGCCAAATATGATGCAGCCGGTAACTCCGGCATCATCGATATCCGGATGAAAAAGGATCAGCGTATGGGGATCAATGGAACGCTTACAGCTGGTTACGGGCAGGGTGTTTATTCCAAGGCAAACACAGGAACCACATTTAACTACCGGAATAAAAAGATAAACATCTTTGGCAATTACAACTATGCCTATCGTATCGGGTTAAATCACCTGGTGCTTGATCGTAATTTTTATGAAAACGGGATCTATAACGGCGGCGATCTAAAAGACAATTATTCAAAAGCACCGAATAGTTCGCATGCGACCAGGTTGGGAATGGATTTCTTTCCTTCCCAAAAAACGATTATCGGTTTTGTGGTCAATGGTAATTTTAATCACTATACCCGAAAAAATAATAACCGCTCAACCGTCATCGATCCGCAAAAAGAAGCGGTGAGCCGGTTCCGGTCCTACGCTACCAACAACGATCATGGCAATAATGTAGTGGCTAATATCAATCTCAAACATACATTCGACAGTACCGGTCGTGAATTGACAGCGGATATCGATTACGGTGTTTACAACTCCAATTCGTTAACATTGAATGCGACCAGCTATTATAAACTGGATGGTTCTTCGTTACAGCCTGATTATGTACTCAATGGTGACCAGGAAGGCCAACTGACACTTAAAACAGCAAAAATGGATTATAGCAATCCATTAGGGAAAGGCGCTAAACTGGATGCAGGTTTTAAAACCAGTTTTGTTTCTTCTGATAATGATGCAAAATTCTTTGACGTCAGCAGCGGTATACCACAGGACGATGTCAATAAGACCAATCATTTTTTATATCATGAAAACAATAATGCCGCCTATATCAATTTCAGTAAGGAGTTTAAAAAATTTGATTTCCAGTTAGGGCTCCGGGGTGAACAAACCAATATAAAAACGGAACAATTGAAAGGCAATCTGAAATTCGATTCCAGCTACTTTCAATTATTCCCCAGTGCTTTTTTTAATTACAAACTCCGGGAAGATCAGACACTCGGCATCTCTGTCAGCCGGCGTATCGATCGCCCCGGTTATTACCAGTTAAACCCATTTCTATTTCTTATTGATGTGACAACCTATGCTACGGGCCGGCCGGGTTTATTGCCACAGCTTACCTGGTCTTATGAGTTAAGCTATACGGTGAAAAGCCTCAACTTTTCGTTGGCCTATAGTCACACCCGCGACAACCAGGATATTGCTATTGCGAAGTTCAATGATGTATTTCCCAATATTCCTTCAGCGGATAATGTAACAGTGCAAGTGCCGATCAATCTCAGCTCTTCCGATTATGTGGGTTTGACAGTGGCAACACCCGTACGGATCACCAAATGGTGGAACATGCTCAACAACGCGAACGTCTACTATGAACGATTTAACGGAACACTGGGTACAACGGTATTAAAAAGAGGTAAACCCGCGCTTGATCTTCGTACGAATAATACATTCGCATTCAAGAAAGGATGGACAGCAGAATTGAATGCAAACCTTAATACAGGCGGGCAGGCGGGCTTCATGGTAATGGATCCGCAATGGGGCCTGGCGGCGGGTGTGCAAAAGATCATTATGAAAAGCAAAGGCACACTTCGTTTTAATGTTACAGATATTTTCTGGACCAACTTACCGAAAGCGGTGATCACGTATGACAACTATATAGAGAAATGGCATGCGTACCGAGAAACAAGAGTAGTCAGTGTTACGTTTTCCTATCGTTTTGGAAATAATAAAGTACAGGCAGCGAGAAGAAGAACAACAGGTTCGGAAGAGGAAAGGCAAAGAGCGGGCAACTAGTTTTTTAGAATTAGGAATGAATTCGCTATGTGAAACCTATGTCTCTATGTGCCTATGTGGTAAAGATTACGCAAGACTGATATAGTTCTATTGCCGATTGGCGTAGATTCACCACATAGGCACATAGAGACATAGGTTTCACATAGAATATTTTAAAGCAGAGCGATAAAGTAATTTATTTGTGCAATTCCTTCAACAATGCCAGGTGAGGTTGCATTTTCTTTAATGTACTGCGTTGCATAAACTGTTTGAGATGTTTATAGAAATGGCTGTGATCATAGTAGCCATATATTGAATAATGAAAATCTCCGGGAGAGATCGCTAAATGCGCCGTTGCTTTCCTGATACGCATTACCTGCAGGGCCTGTTTACTGCTGATGCCGGTACAGGCTTCGAAATAACGTTGAAGAGTGCGGGAAGAGACTTTGTACCGCAACGCTACCTTCTCAATAGAAATATCAAACAGGTTTTCCTGGAAACACTCATCGAGAATGGCGCTCACAATAGCTGCAGGTCCGTGTGCATTTTCACCTGCGGCTAAATCGGCTAAGAAATAATTCGAGAACAGGTTGGTTCTTTCTTCAAAATCCGCCGCCCTTTTTACATTCTCAATAACAGATGATTCAAGCAGATAGCTCAACGGGTAAATGTATTCGCTGTATTCAGAAAAATTCACTTTTTTCCTGAACACCACCGGCGAAATGCGGAACTTGATACCGAATAAATGATTGCCGGGTTTATGAAAACATTCAATAGGATTAAAGCGGGGAAGAAAACCATCTGTCTTCATACTGATCTTCCGGTTGGCAACCTGCATTACAAAAGGTGTTCCCAGGTTAATGATATAAGTGTAACCAATATTAGGAAACTGGGCATCTGAAAATCCTTTCGGATACTTTTTCCATAATTCTTCGAATTTCGTTTCCCAGAAGAAATCGATCAAAGGCGACAAACGTGCCGGTGGCGGGGTCCTGTAATAATTATTTTCAAAATGGTCGCTATCGAAAAATTCTATGTGCTGCACAGGGGAAAGTCAAAAGTTAAAAATCGAAATTCAAAAGAAAGTGGACTATGCTCTTCCTTAAAGATATAAGTCATTAAAAGTGTTTGGAGCGGATACTTATTTTACGGTTATAATCAGGTATTAGTGGTGGAAGTCACAAGAATAATAGAGGCTTACATGCTGCCTGTTCACCATTATCGCTGCAAAGTGATTCGCGTACCTGTGGCAATTGATCTTTCAATAGTTAAGACTAAAGAAAAATTCTTTATGCAGATTAATTTGAAAAAATAGCAGGAATATGAGGATTTGTTCGGGAATTTGCGGGTTTGGTCTCTATTACTTGAAAAATTGTATAATAAAAGCGCAAAAAAAGTTAAATAAATTTTACAATCAATTAATTAATAATTAGCTTAGCGCACCTTTTTAGGCAAAAAAAAAGGTCCTTCCGTAGAAACGGACTGACCTCTAACGATTGCTTGCCATATGAAAATTCTTAAAAGTAGTTGTTGAATCCCATCCCGTGGGATTTGTTTGCAGACAACGCTTCACTAACTTTGACCTCTGACGACTTGCTCCTAACGATTGCCTGCTGTATGAATGTTTTAAAGAACTATTACAGCACAAATGTAGCCTGGTAAAAATCATTGTTCAAAACAACTTAATGCTGTTTTGGGCATGGCAAAGAGGTCGTTTAAACAATGAAAGCCTTACTGGTGGCCGATTCCATGAAAATTTTCGCCTGATGTCCAACCGTTCACCCGACATATTATTTCAGTTGATTAAATCACTGGAAAAGGCCGAAAAAAGGCATTTTAAGCTCTATATCAAGCGAAGTTCCGCTAATAACGACCTCAAAATTGTCCGCCTCTTCGATGCCCTCGACAAACAGGAGGACTATGACGAGAAATCATTACTAAAAAAACTGCCGGGTACAGAAAAACGGCAGCTCTACAACCTCAAGACCCATCTTTACCGCGAGATTCTGGCCAGTCTCCGTCTCCTTAAAAGCGCAGATAGTATTGACCTTCAATTACATGAACAGTTCGACTACGCACATATTCTTTATAAAAAAGGATTGTTTCACCAAAGTCTGAAGATCCTGGAAAGGGCTAAGGAGATGGCCAGGGCCAACCAGAAATTCAATTTTCTGACCCAGGTCATCTCGCTGGAAAAACGGATCGAAAGTCTCCATATCACCCGCAGTATGCAGGACCGGGTAGAACAGCTTTCCAGAGAAGCCATGGAAATCACCAACCGCAACCAGATCGTGGCGCGTCTTTCCAACCTGGCGCTCAAAATGTATAGCTGGTTCACCAAACACGGCCATGCACGTAACCTGGAAGATGAAGCCGGTGTAAAAGAGTTTTTGAAAACCAATATGCCCAAAGATGCCTGGGAACAAAAAGGTTTTTATGAACGGCTTTATCTCTATCAAAGTTTAAGCTGGTACGCATTCATACGACAGGATTTTTTGATGTACTACCGTTATGCACAAAAATGGGTGGATCTTTTTCACAACCATCGGTTAATGATCCGTGTGGAAACAAGTCACTATATCAAAGGGCTGCATACACTGATGAATGCGCATTTCGATCTGCGTAATTTTCGCGAGTTTGAAAGAACGCTACAGATCTTTGAAGATTTCTCCCGCACTGATCGTGTACAGGATCATGATAACTTCAGGATACAGGCTTTCGTTTACATCGCCAGTGCCAAGATCAACCAGCATTTTATGATCGGTACGTTTAAGGAAGGGCTGTCACTGGTACCCGAGATCGAACAGAAGCTGAAAGAATATGCTATTTTTCTCGATAGCCATAGAGTAATGGTGATCAACTACAAGATCGCCATGCTGTATTTTGGCAACCAGGATTATACGACTGCGATCGATTACCTGCAAAAAGTAATTTATGAAGGAGAAGGTCTTCGCAATGACCTGCAATGCTATGCCCGTCTATTACACATGATGTCGCATTATGAAATGGGGAATGACAGCATCATGGAATCGCTGACCAAATCGGTCTATCGTTTCATGGCCAAGATGCAAAATCTTACCGTTGTCGAAGAAGCCATGTTCCAGTTTCTTCGCAAAGCATTTAATCTCTCTCCGCGGCAGCTTAAGCCGGAACTCGAAAACTTTCTCCAGAAGATCAAGCACCTGGAAAAAAACCGTTTTGAAACACGTGCCTTTGCTTATCTCGATGTGATCTCATGGGTAGAAAGCAAAGTGTATAACAAAACGATGGGTGCGATCATCCATGAAAAATATCTTCAAAGCAAACGGAAGGCTTAATGATTTGTTGACAGCAGGAGGAATAGAACACGGATAGAAGTGGATGGAAGGATTAAAAGTATTGATATTATTAGTATCGATATTATATCCGTCTTATCTGTGTCATCCGTGTTCCATTTCTCCTGCTGAATACACTTACAAAATCCACATTATATCCGTTTATCTATTTCTATCCGCGTTCTATTCCGCCTGCTGTAAGCCCCCCTTTTTATTTAAATTACACCATGAAAAAATTCCTTCTTTTCATTTGCCTTCTGCCACTCATTGCCGTTTCACAAATCGATCCGCAGCATATCACGATTGCAAGAGATAGTTTTGGTGTACCTCATATTTTTGCTCCCACCGATGCTGAAACCGCATACGGTCTTGCCTGGGCGCATGCAGAAGATGATTTCGCATCGATACAGTTACTGATGTTATCAGGGAAAGCGCGACTGGGTTCTGCATTGGGAAAAAGCGGGGCACAGGCTGATTATGTGATCAACCTTTTGCGTTGCCGGCAAACAGTAGAAGAACAATGGAATACCCTTAGTCCTGATTTCCTCGAACTGGTCAAAGGATATGTAGCCGGAATAAATGCCTATGGAAAAGCATTTCCCAAAGAAATCAAATACAAAAAAGTATTTCCGTTTACTGAAAAAGATTATATAACCGCTGTTGTTTTCTCGCTGAGTATCTTTTGTGGCGTTGACGAGGTATTACCACAGGTATTAGGCGGAAGGGTTGCTACCATACCAGGCTTTTCATCACAGGGATCGAATGCAATTGCTGTTCATCCTTCACACACAACAACAGGCGAAGCCTTTCTCGCGATCAATGCCCACCAGCCATTGGAAGGTCCCACTGCTTTTTATGAAGCACATGTACAGAGTGAACAGGGATGGAATATGCTGGGTGGGGTTTTTCCCGGCGGCTGTCTTATCTTTCATGGTACCAATGAAAACCTGGGCTGGGCGCATACGGTGAATTATATGGATAAGATAGATGTGTACCAGTTGGAAATGAATCCGGCGAACGGCAATCAATATAAATTCGATGGAGAATGGGTGGACCTGGAATCAAAGAAAGCAAAACTGAAAGTAAAAGGCATTCCTGTTACTATCGGGAAAAAAATATACTGGAGTAAATATGGCGCTACGGTAAAAACGAAAAAAGGCGTGTTTGCGATACGTCTTCCTGCCAATATGGATATTAAAGCGCTTGAAGAATGGTACAGGATGAATAAGGCAAAAAATTTTACAGAATTTTACAGGGCTGTCAGCATGACCAGCCTGCCGATGTTCAATATCATGTATGCAGACCGGTACGATACGATCTTTTATATCAGCAATGGAAAAATGCCACGCCGTAATCCCGATCCGGCGTATCATTGGAACAGTACCCTGCCAGGGAATACCTCTGCTACTTTATGGACCAATTTTAAAGCCATCAATGAATTACCACAGTATATAAACCCGCCATCAGGCTATTTATTCAATACCAATCATTCCCCGTTTTTGGCTACCGATCCGGCATACAACCTTGACCCGGAAAAATTTGATGAAAATGACGGCTATGAAACGTATCATAATAACCGCAGCCAGCGAATGACGGAACTGGTGAAAGGCGTTGATAAGTTCGATTACGAAACATTTAAACGCATCAAATTCGATCAACAGCTTCCGCAGCAACTGAAATATCCTTATGGTATAGATATCATGCTTCATCTTTCGGCTGATAATTACCCGGCGCTGAAAGAAGTGATCACTGAATTTCAGCATTGGGATCGCAAGGCATCGGTTGATAGTAAAGGAGCTGCCATCTTTTTACTTGTATACTATTATGTAGCCGGAAAATTAAACGGGCAGGCTCCGCGGCAGTTAACCGAAGCTGAAAGTGTGGAAGTGTATCAATATGTGTACGATTATATGATGAAATATTTTGGACGAACAGGATTGGCGCTGGGTGATATACAAAAACTGGTGCGTGGCGACCAGGCATTACCGGCTGCGGGCGTGCCCGATGTGCTGGCTTCTTCATATTCTGAAACATACAAAGATGGAATGCGGAAAGTAGTTTCCGGCGATGCCTATATCTGTTTTGTCCGTTATCCTAAAAACGGTCTGCCGGTTATAGAATCAGTCAATACATTTGGCGCTTCCGGGCACCCGGATTCGCCGCATTTCCGGGACCAGCAAGAACTTTTCAGGCATCAGCAAACCAAACATATGACCCTCGACAAAAAAGAGATTTTAAGTACAGCGGAACGGGTTTACCACCCGGTGAAATAATTTAGCGCTGAAAACGTTTTTCAAGCGGTTACCATTAATCAACACCGAATGAAAAAAATAATTCTTGCTTTTTGTTGCCTCCCGATGCTGGTTTCAGCACAAAATTTTCATTTTTCAGGCCGGCTGGGTTTTACCGGGTACCAGGGCGATCTGAAAGCTAAAGCGATCTCCTTATCCGGTCTCAGGCTGCTGGGATCACTGGGCGTACGCTATGACCTGACAGAAAGAATCGCACTGCGAAGCTATCTCACGTTAAGCGGCTTCAAGGCCGACGATAAAAAGGGAACGGCCAGCATGAAAACCCGTAACCTGAATTTTAAAAGTGGTCTTTTTGAATGGGAAGGCGGAGCACAGTATAGTTTTTTAAATCCCAATGATAGCTGGTGGATACCTTATGCATTTGCCGGGGTTGGAATCTTTCATTTCAAACCGACCACCAAAGATGAAAATGGCAACAAAGTATCTCTTCAGCCATTAAGCACAGAAGGACAGGGATTTTTACCCGGGATAAAAAAATATAAGCTTACACAGTTTTGTATACCGATCGGGTTTGGTATCGAAAGATCGTTGAATGAAGATATGCGCCTGGGTCTTGAAATGGGATATCGGTTCACCTTCACCGATTATATCGACGATGTCAGTACCAATTATGTAGACCAGGCTGCTTTACTCGCAGCACGTGGTCAGACTGCAGTCAACCTCGCTTATCGCGGAGATGAAGTGGGCGCAGGTCCTTATCCCGCAGCAGGCTTCACACGGGGAGGGGCCGATAGAAAAGATGGATACTATTACATTGCTCTTACTTATACGGTGCGTTACTTCTTTGATAAATACAAGCAGATTGCCGGTTTACCCGCTTATAAAAGAGATAAAAAAGCCGGTTGTCCTGCTACCCGTTATTGATACGTAGAGATTTTATTGAATATAAATTAAAAGTAAAAAGTCAAAAGCATAAATTCAAAAGGCGTATTGCTTTCTGAATTTATGCTTTTGACTTTTTAATTCATACCGGCGCCTGTTTTATTGATATTAATAAAAAATATAAAATAGGTTGCGGTTGAATTTTTTTTATTGAACTGCTATACGCCGGAAGTAAAAAGAGTTATATTTATATGCGCTGCACAGCCACTATCCCATAACAGCGTAACCTATAACAAACTTGCTAACAGCCATGAAAAACCGAACCGCCAACGGTACGGCCGGGAAAGATTTTTCAAAGAAACGAAAAACACTTCCCAAGCCACCACCTGACAGGCAATTGAAGAACATCTCCACCGCCCATCTCGCCGCTGCCGATACTTTGTTTGGCAGAAAAAACAATTCCACCAATAA
>CAMLGR010000003.1 GCA_946479615.1 uncultured Bacteroidota bacterium
TTTATCCGCTAAGCAGTTAGGAAGGCGGATACAAAACCAACTAAGTACGACATTTATAAAAAGCAACAATCATAGCTTACACAAATCGGAGTATCCACGTATGAAAAGACAAGAAGAAATCCGGGGGTGCTGCATGTTCCTGAAAATATTTTTACCGCTTGTCCTTAAATAAGGAAGGGCAGCCCTTGCAGGCTACCCCTTATCCAAATTTTTGCGGGTTTTCAGGTATTAAAACCAGCTCCCGATAAACGATTCATTGACCTTTTTACCCTTTAATTTCTCGCGCCTGCGACCGACCGTGATCCAGTGAATGATCATGGTAATGATCATCAGCGGCAGGAATACGAGCGTCATCGGAGGTATACCCAGGAAGGATATCCATTTACCGCCATACTGCCTGCGCATGGGCCTTTTCAGCCTTTCAGCGATCAGGTACATACTCGGTACAATGATCAATGTCATGAAGAAGGCAAAGGCCAATCCAAAGATGATGGTCCAGGAAAGTGGCTTCCAGAACACGGCATTATCGCCTCCGAAGAAGATATGCGGGTTCAATTGCGAGAACATCGTTACGAAGTTGATGTTCAGACCCACTGCCAGCGGTATCAAACCAAGGATCGCGGCCAGCGCAGTCAACAATACCGGGATGATCCTGGTTTTGCCTGCCTGTATCACCGCCTCCCGCGTTTTCATGCCCCTGCTGCGCAATTCATCGGCAAATTCGATCACAAGGATACCATTCTTCACCACGATACCCGCGAGACCCACAATACCGATACCCGTCATTACCACCGATACCTGCATTTTGGTGATCGCAAATCCCAATAATACCCCGATCACACTAAAGATGATCTCCGTAAGAATGATGACCGATTTGCTCACCGAGTTGAATTGCAGCACAAGGATGAGGAGGATCAGCATTAATGCGATTGCCAATGCTTTTCCAAGGAAGGCGCCCGTTTCAGCCTGCTGTTCTCCTTCACCGGTCTGGCTGATGGTAACTCCATCCGGCTTGCCTTTAAAGTTGTCGATGTATTTTTTCAATTCCACGTTGACAGCAGTAGGCGTATATCCCTGTGTTTCGAGTACATTGGATATAAGCGTGATCACTCTTTTATTATTCTTTCTTTTTACACTACCTAATGTACTGGTGTAATCGACTGTTACCAGTGAACTGATCGGGATGCTTTTTATAGCGCCGCCGCCAGCCATGTCCTGGAACACAATGTTCATATTCAGCAGATCGACCAGGTTCTTACGTTGCACTTCGGCATTACGCAACTGGATCTTGTATTCATCTTCCCCATCTTTGATCTTGGAAACTTCCCTTCCGAATAAAGCCGTCCTGACCTGCTGACCTATTTGTGCAGATGACACCCCTTCTATCAAAGCCCGTTCCCTGTTTACCGTCATGGTGATCTCGGGATTGGTGAGATCGACATCCATTTTCAATTCTTCTACGCCCGGCACCTGTATAGAATCAAGGTAGTTTTTCAAAGCAACGGCCGTTTTGATCATATCATCGAAGTTCTCACTCGCTACTTCAATGTTTACAGGTGGCTGTGTTGGCGGACCGTTCTGTTCCTGGTTAACTGATATCTCTGCGCCGGGAACACCTTTGATCACAGCACGGATGGAATCGAGATAAGGCGCGGTATGCCGTTCATTTCTCTTTTCATATTCTACAAAGGATACCTGTATCCTTCCTAATTCCGGTCTTGTACTCCTGTCGCCACTTGCCGGATCGCTGGCCCCGACTGCCACGTTGGAGATGACACTTTCCACCAATGGATTCTTTTTACCATTTTCCATATCCAGTACTTTGTATACCCTGTTCTCGAGTGTTCTTGTAATGGAATCGGTATACTCGATATCTGTACCTACCGGTAGTTTGAGATAGACATAGATCTGGTCCGGGTCACCGCTTGGGAAAAATACAACCGGTACTTTCCTTGCTGCAAAGAACATAACTGAAAATATCAATAACAGGAACGTACTAAGCAATAACCATACAGGTCTCCATCCTTTCAATGCCCAGCGTAAGAGATTTTCATAATGGCTCATGATCCAGGGAAGCGCCCGGTTCTGGAAACCATGTATCAATCCTTCCAGTACATATTTATTCAGGATAACCAGCAGTACGAAGAAGATAAGCAGGTTGCCAAGGAAAGTAAGGCCTCCGAGATCGAACAGGATACCTACTCCCAACGCTACCCATAATGCCGGTTTTCTGAAAATATCCGATTTACGTTTTACATGTTCCCCTTCGGAGTGATTCATGAAATCAACCGCGAATACCGGGTTCATGATGAACGCTACGATCAGCGAGGCCGTCAATGTAAAGATCAGCATCGCCGGGAGATAGATCATGAATTTACCAATGATACCCGGCCAGAATAATAAGGGGAAGAATGGAGCAAGCGTAGTCAAGGTACCAGCCAGTACCGGTATGAATACTTCACCTGCCGCCATCATCGCTGATTTATGCGCCGATAGTTTTCCTTTGTTCTCGACAAATATGCGGTGTGTATTTTCAATAACCACGATCGCATCATCCACGATAATACCCAGGCCGAACAGTAATGCAAATAACACGATAAAATTCAGCGTTACGTGCGATCCTACGATGAGATCCGCAGCCGGGAGAAACACAAAGGCCACGAACATACTCAACGGCACCGACAATGCCACGAAGAACGCGTTGGTAATACCCATGAAGAACATCAGGATGATCAATACAAATAAGAATCCCAATACGATGGTATTAACAAGATCGTTGAAAGAAGTAGCTGCCGCCTTGCTCTGGTCGCCGGTGATGATCACATCCAGGTCGGGCGGAAAGTTTGTCTTCTGCATTTCCTCTACCACTTTCTTCACCCCTGCCGATGTTTCGATCAGGTTTTCCCCTGCACGTTTAATGATATTCAGTGTGATTACATTCTTACCCTCGAGACGTGCGTAGCTTTCCTTTTCTTTGGTGGTGTCGCTGATATGGGCGATATCTTTCAGATAAACCGGTGCGCCTTTTTTATTACGCAATACGATCTTTTGAATATCGAATGATGTTTTTAACTGGCCCTTCAATTGCAGGTTACGTTTCATATTCCCCACCTCCAGCAAACCACCGGTGATATCCATGTTCTCTCTTGCTACTGCATTCGCGATATCATCAAACGTGATACCGGTTGCCTGCATACGGTTGTTATCGACATTGATCTGGAACTCACGTTCAGGAGCGCCTACGATATCCACCCTTGTGACCTGTGATAATTCTTCCAGCCTGTCCTGCATATCTTCTGCATATTCCTTCAGTCTTACTACATCGTAGTTACCACTGATATTGACATACATGATCGGCTGTTCGGAAAAACTCACTTCCAGCACACTTGGTTCCTGGGTGAGATCGGTAGGAAGATCCGTTTTTGCTTTATCA
The DNA here is from genome assembly GCA_946479615.1 of uncultured Bacteroidota bacterium. The sequence goes on from CAMLGR010000003.1 coordinate 3,434, forward strand.
ACGGCATCTTTTACTTTTTGCAGCGCCTCATCTGTTTTTACATCCGTATCAAATTCTACCATAATGGCAGAATAATCCTGGATAGAGGTACTGGTTACTTTGTTGATCTTAACACCCGTGATACCCTTGATCTGTTTTTCGATCGGCTGGGTGATCAGGTTTTCCATATCCTTGGGAGAGTTACCCACGTTGATCGTCGATACATAGATCGTCGGTATCACGATATCGGGAAACTGCTCTTTAGGCAATGTAACAAACTGGAAAATTCCCGCGAGGCTCACAAACAGCATCACCAGGTAGATGGAGGTCTTGTTCTTTATACTCCATGTAGTGGGGCCAAACTGCTTGAATTTTCCTTTAATATTTTCTAAAGCACTCATACAAGTTGGTTTGATAAATTATTTAGGAGTGAATGGTCAATGGTGAATAGTGAATATTCTCATAGAAGCATATTCATTATTCGTCATTCACTATTCACTATTTTACGTCTGTGGTGATCGCCTGTCCATCATACAATCCCTGGAAACCATCGGTGATCAGTTTATCTCCTGCCTGCAAGCCACTCTTCACTTCCAGTTTGTCGCCATACATTTCACCGATCGTAACGGCTTTTTTACGTGCCACTATTTTATCTTTTTCTGTAACGGCTACCAGCACATATTTTCCTTTCTCATCATTCTGTATGGTATTTACCGGGATCGTGATCACATCTTTTGCTTTATAATCCTGGATCCTTACGAGTGCGATCTGGTTGGGACGAAAATCTTTGTCAACAGGTATTTTCGCTTCTACCGTGAAACTGCGGGTAGAAGGGTCGATTATTTTTGCCGCTACATTTACTTTAGCCGTGATCGTTTTGTTATTTGCTTCCGGCAATGTAACCATCAGCGTACTTCCTACACCTACACGATCCAGGTAGTTTTCGGGCACATTCGCTTTTATTTTAAGATCACCAATATTCACGATTTTAATACCTGACTGGGCAGCACTGGCTGCAGAAAAAGATTCACCCACTCTGATATTCACCACATCTGCCACACCATTCATCGGGGCGTATACATTGGTATATGATAATTGTTCTTTAGCAAGCGCTAATGCTTTTTCCTGCAGGTCTACCTGGTTCTTAGCATTGATCAGTTGTACTTCTGTACCAATATTCTGATCCCATAGATTCTTCTGGCGCTGATAGAGATCCTTTGCATGAGCCAGCGCGATATTCTGTTGCTCTACCTGTGTTCTTTCGGCTACATCACTCAGCTTCATAAGCAACTGTCCTGTTCTTACATTATCACCTTGTTTTACATAGATGGCCTGCACCTGTCCGCCCATGCCTTTGGGGGTAACAAAGGCGATATTCTGCGCATCGATAACGCCTTGCAGGTCGATATAATGCGTAAACTCATCAGGACCCAGCGTGGTGATGGCAACGAGTTTTGTTTTCTCATTTTTTACAGAAGTATCCAGCTTGGCGATCTCGTCTTCCAGTGAAGAAATCTGGTCAGCCAGCTTTTTCTGCTGTCCTTTCAATTCTTCGAGTTTAGCCTTTTTATCTCCCAAATCTCCTTTCTTATCTTTTGAGCTGCTTCCGCAGGCCGCCAATACCAGCAGCAATATTGCTACCGGTGCCAGTCTGATTATCTTTTGCATATTGTTCAATTTATTGGTCATGATTTTAGTTTTGTTAGTTTATAGTTTACCGGTTGCCGTGAGGAAATCAACCCTTGCTACCACTGCGTTGTACAGGGCATTGATATAATTGGTTTGCGCTGCTTTCAGATCGGTTTGCGCTACCGTTAAAGAGGTATTATCCGTTAAACCGGCCTCGAATTTCTTCTTGGTCTGGTCATATACCTGTTCGGCCAGTGCGATATTCTTTTTCTGAAAATCGAGATTGATAACAGCGGAACGGAAATTATTTTTCGCCGTTTCCACTTCGTTGTCGATAGAAAGTTTCAATGCATCGATCTGGTTATTCGTTTTTTCTACATCGATCTTTGCCTGGGCAATTTTTGCTTTGGTTAAGAATCCATTGAAAATGGGGATCGCAATATTGAGGTTAACAGAAGAAATGCTGTACCAGGGACCATTGCCGAAAAAATTCCATTTATCACGCTGGGCATTCTTGGCGTAGTTACCGGTCAGTGATACGGTTGGTATCTGGCTGAGTTTATACCGGCGCACATTGTATTCATTTAATTTCTGTCCTAATTGTGCATACTGGAATTCTTTCCTGTCCTCGTATTGATAGGCATTGTCCAGCAAGCCATCTTTGATATTATCATAGTTCAGAGTATCAGTGAGTACCAGTTCATCTCTTATCGGCATTCCCAGCAATACTTTCAATCCATAGTAGCCGTTAGAAATAGTGTTCAGTACCGATGTTTTTTCACTTTGCAGGTTGGTGAGTTGAACAGTGGCTTTATCGATATCCAGTTTTTCAGCAAACCCGTTATCGTACATGATCTTTGCATCGTGTGCCTGTTTTTCGATCAACGCGATATTGGCATCGAGCAATTCGATCTGTGTTTTGCTGACCACCAGTTGATAATAGACCTTGTAAACATTCGTCTTGATCGTTTCTTTGGTTATATCTGCATTCTTTGTTTTCCAGTCGATAATGGTAGACCGTGATTGCAGGCCGACAAATACCTGTCCATCGAACAGGATCTGGCTGAGTGAAACGCCGGCGCTTGCACTGAATTTGGTACCGAACTGGGCGGCGATAAATCCAAAATCGTTGGGCATAGTGATGGGATTACCGCTGCCATCTTTTACACCCTGGTCGATCAGTACCTGGTAAGTTGATGGTGAAATAAAGTTGGGAATTACCTGGGTCGCTACGTTAGGGTTATACGATGTACCAAGGCTGCCGTTAATATGCGGGTAAGCGCTGGCGGTAACTTCCCTGTTTACCTGGCGCTGCATTTCAATATCAAGTAAAGCGTTCTTTACCTGTACATTGTTTTTGCTGGCATAATCCACGGCCTGCTGAATAGATAATTCATGTCTTGTGATCTTTGCTGTATCACCGGGCGAGCGTTGTGCTATTACCATCAATGGTAATAACGCCGCCAGTGTGAGCCATACCCTTCCTTTTGTTGCTTCTTTCATCATGATTGGTTTATGGTTTTTAAGCATGATATTTTTTTCCGGATTCTTCATGCTGATGTTTTTTTAATCGTTGATCGTTATATTTCTGAATCAGTTTATGTCCTTTGATGCTGGCGAGGCCATAAACAAAATGCTCGATGATATGCTCGGAAGTGGTTGCCAGGTTGTATTTGCCCGGGGGAAACACACTTACATTGAAAGGTATCATCATCGATTCCAGCCGGAACCTGCACATGATATCGATATTGATCTCCGGGCGGTACAATTCTTCCTTGATGCCCCATTCAATGTTTTCACGGATCACCTGCGCCAGGAATTTGTTTTTATGTTCCCGGAAACGCTGGTAGGACTTGAAATGAAATTTCTCCATATCATAGAGCAGCATGGGGTTCATATTGTTGAACTCGTCCATGATCCGTTCCATCATGATAAAAATCTCGTGTACTGCATCTTTAGCGTCCTTGCGGCAATCCAGGCAATCGCCTTCGATATCCTGGATATGTGATTCCACCACGGCATCTACCAGTTCGTCCTTGTCGGCATAGTATTGGTAGAGTGTTTTTTTCGACATGCCCAGGCTGTTCGCGATGTCATCCATAGATACGGACCGGATGCCGTATTGCATAAACAACTCCTCCGCTTTTACCATGATTCTTTCTTTCGCCTCCATATCTCTTAAAATTGAGGGGCAAAACTATGGAAACTTTTTTCGTTACCAAAGTTTCCACGGTCTTTTTTGATGCTTTTTGGGGTGAATGGCTGTTTTTTTCCTGTGAATTGCGGGAATATCCCTGTAAAATTCATGCCCGGCCTGTATTTCTAATACCTATTTTTGATTTATGAAAAAAGGCATTGGAAAGTATTTACCTAAAGAGCCCTTTCGCTGGAAAAAGGTATTTCAGTACTTCCTGCAGGGCTTGCTGATCATTGCTCCCCTGGCCATTACTATTTATACTATTTACTGGATTGTATCTACGGTAGATAGCTGGTTACCGATTTTCCGCGAACCTGTGATTGGATATGACGGCAAAGTCGTTGATTATAAAGTAAAGAATTATGGATTAGGCTTTGTAGTGGTGCTGGTCGTGGTTGTCACGATCGGCTATTTGAGTTCCTTTTTTATCCAATCCAAGATATTCAACCTGTTTGATTCCTGGCTGGAAAAAACACCGGGTGTGAAATTTATTTATTCCTCCGTACGTGATTTTTTTAATGCTTTTGCAGGTGATAAGAAAAAATTCAATAAAGCGGTACTTGCCAGCATTTTTGCAGACGATGTATGGATCGTCGGATTTTTAACCGATGAAGAAATGGCGAAGTTTGACATGGGCGCCGATAAAGTGGCGGTGTACGTACCCCAGGCATATAATTTTGCAGGTCAGTTATATATTCTCCCCAGAAATAAAGTCAGGCATATCAGTGCCATTACATCCGGCGAAGCCATGAAGTACGCTGTTACCGGCGGCGTCGTGGACCTGGATGCGGAAAGAAGCATCCCGGAAAAAGTAGCAGAATGATGGTGATGTTAAGTTTTAGGTTTTAGATGTTAAATGAATCGTTAACTATTGCAGGAATCTTTCACACCTGGCACCAGGTTTCTTATCCCGCAGGGACATTTGATTGGTAACCCCTATCGCATGAATGATTGAGGTGTCCCATAGGGGCACCTGGTAATTGCACGGTGAAATTCACCAAACGTCCCTATGGGACGTCGGAACATTCCGTTCATAGGGCTACCAACAATATGTCCCTACGGGACATAAAAATCATTGTTTGTGTATAAAACCATTTTTAGTATCGAAATGAAGATTTGTGTAAAGTATTAGATTTTAATGACCCTTCAGCTATTTGCAGAGTATTCAAACCTAACACGCAAGATTTTATGTCCCGCAGGGACATTTGATTGGTAACCCCTATCGCATGAATGATCGATGCGTCCCATAGGGGCGCCTGGTAATTGCATGGTGAAATTCACCAAACGTCCCTATGGGACGCGGGAACATTCCGTTCATAGAGGCTACCAACAATATGTCCCTACGGGACATAAGAATCATTGTTTGTGTATTATAAAACCATTTAGTAGCGAATAAAGGTTAGTGTTAGATTTTAGATGAATCGTTAACTATTGCAGGAATCTTTCACACCTGGCACCTAAGTTCCATGTCCCGTAGGGACATTTGATTGGTAACTCTTATCGCATGAATGATCGATGCGTCCCATAGGGACGCCTGGTAATTGCATGGTGAAATTTACCAAACGTCCCTAGGAGACGTGGGAACGATCCATTCATAGAGCCACCAATAATATGTCCCTACGGGATATGGAAACAATCTATTGACAGAGCTACCATCTAAATTTCCCTACAGGACACAGGGATCATTGCTTGTCCATTATAAATTATTATTAATAACAAGAAAAAATGAAACCCGTGAGAAGGAAAAAAATCTTTGCCGTCCTATTACTAGTACTCATTTCACCATCTTGTTTTTGCTGGGGATTTTTTGCGCATCGCAAGATCAATTATTATGCTGTGTTCCTGCTTCCACCGGAAATGATCAGCTTTTATAAACCTCATCTTGAATTCCTGACAGAACATGCCACCGACCCGGACAAAAGAAGATATGTGATCAAGGAAGAAGGTCCCCGGCATTTTATCGATATCGATCGCTACGGTGAATACCCTTTCGATTCCTTGCCGCGCAAATGGACGGATGCGGTGAAGAAGTATTCTGCCGATTCGCTCCATGCACACGGGATCGTGCCTTGGTGGTTGCAGACCATGTTGTACCGGCTTACTGTTGCGTTTAAAGAAAAGGACCAGGCAAAGATCCTGAAGTATTCTGCCGATCTCGGTCATTATATCGCCGATGCACACGTGCCTCTTCATACCAGTAAAAACCACAACGGGCAGCTAACCGGGCAGGCAGGCATTCATGGTTTCTGGGAAAGCCGTATCCCGGAATTACTGGCTGAAAAAGAATGGAATTTCTTTATCGGTAAAGCGGTGTATATCAAAAACCCGCCAGCCTTTATCTGGGACAGGATATTGGAAAGTGCGGCGGCTTCCGATAGCGTATTGAAATTGGAGAAGGTCTTGTCTCTTGAATTTCCCGCCGATCAGCGTTATTCCTATGAGAACCGCAACGGCGTTGTTATGCGCCAATATTCAGCTACTTACACCAAAAAATATAACGAACGATTGCAAGGCATGGTGGAGCGGAGAATGCGTCAATCAGTTTTTGCTGTCGCTTCTTTGTGGTATACGGCCTGGGTTAATGCCGGGCAGCCGGATCTGAACCGTTTGACAAATCAGTCGTTTTCCGATTCCGATACAAAAGAGTTTGAAAAGCTTAACGATGCATGGAAGAATAGCGGCTCTCCGGTTGAAGATTAAGTGATTAGTGGGACAGAGTTGTTTACAGAAGAATAGAACACGGATAATCCTGGACGGACGGATGACAAATTGATTTTTTGCCACGGATACACGGATAAATCCCGTGTATCCGTGGCATTTTAAATTACCGAAGCAGCGGAGAGTGGCGGCAGTATGATTATCACTGCCTCGCTGCCTGAAACCATCATAACTCCTCACTCTTAATTAATCATCTATGGTTATCTTTGTGGCCCTTAATTTTTCAGTATATCATGCTTCAAACCGCAAAATCTGTGATGCACAATTTCAACTCCGGGCCTTCTATTCTTCCCAAAGAAGTATTTGAAGAAGCAAGCCGCGCTATTATCGATTTTAATGACAGTGGTCTCTCCATTCTTGAAATTGGTCACCGTACCGCTTTGTTTGAATCCGTGATGAATGAAGCACTGGACCTGGCAAAAGAACTGATGAACCTTGACAGCGATCATGCCCCTATGTTATTGCATGGCGGCGCTTCCACGCAGTTTATGCAGGTGCCTATGAATCTCCTGAATGAGAACGAAGTAGCAGCCTATACTGAAACGGATATCTGGGGAACCAAAGGGATCAAGGAAGCCAAATTATTTGGTCATGTAGAAGTAGTATGCAGCAGCAAGGATAAAAATTTTACTTACCTGCCCAAAGATTTTCATGTACCGGCTACTTCAAAGTACCTGCATATCACGACCAACAATACCATTTATGGTACGCAATGGCAGGATCTTTCTTTCTTCAATAAGTTCAATGTGCCGCTGGTAGCCGATATGAGCAGTGATATTCTCAGCCGCACCGTTGATTTCAATAAGTTCGACCTGATCTTTGCCGGCGCACAAAAGAATGTGGGCGCTGCCGGTGTGAACCTTGTAGTGGTCAATAAAAATATACTGGGTAAGGTAGAAAGGAAACTTCCTACGATGATGGATTACCGGAATCATATCGAGAATAATTCCATGGTCAATACGCCTCCTGTTTTTGCGATCTATGTATGCATGCTGACGCTTCGCTGGCTGAAGAACAAAGGTGGGGTAGCGGCGATTGAAAAGATCAATGCAAAAAAATCAGCTCTGTTTTATGATACACTGGATAGCCTGCCTGTTTTTAAAGGCACGGTTGCCAAAGAAGACCGCAGTAAAATGAATGCGGTGTTTGTTATGGAAGATGCATCACTGGAAAAAGAATTTACCGAACTGTGCAAGAAAGAAGGCATGTATGGTTTTAAGGGTCATCGTACGGTAGGTGGTTTCCGCGTTTCCATGTACAATGCATTACCGCTTGAAAGCGTAGAAGCTATGACGGCATTAATGAAAGACTTTGCTGTGCGTAAAGGATAAGAGGGTCTCTGTTACTTGTAAAGACATAGATATCACGTATTTGGCGTAGGTTTGCGGAGTGAAAATTTCCGGTCACGATATTGAAACAATTAAAAAATTCTTTACAGATAAACCCGTCCTGAAAGCTTATCTGTTTGGATCTTATTCACGTAATCAGGCATTGAAAAACAGTGATGTTGATATCCTTGTTGAACTTGATTATTCCCAGCATATCGGGCTTGGTTTTATACAAATGAAAATCGATCTCGAAAAAGAGCTGCACAAAACAGTTGATCTTATTTCTTCACAAGGTGTTTCAGAACATGTCCTTCCATTTGTAAACAGAGACAAGCAATTGATCTATGAAAGATAATATTGGAAATATCCTGCACTGAAATCTGCAATACAAAATATACATACTCAACTAAAATAAGTCTACAAAAATAACAATGGCTCTCATCAAACCCTTCCAGGCATTACGCCCCCGCCCCGATATCGCGAACAAAGTAGCTTCCAAACCCTATGATGTGCTTAACAGCGCGGAAGCAAAAGAAGAAGCCAAAGGCGATCCTTTTTCTTTTTTACATATCACCAAAGCGGAAATAGATCTGCCCGATGGTACCGATACCCATAGCCAGGCAGTATATGAAAAAGCCAAAGACAATCTCCAGGATTTTATCGACCAAAATATTGTTTTCAAAGAAGAGAAGCCTTGCTACTATATCTACCAGCTTATCATGAATGGGCGTAGCCAGACCGGGCTGGTATGTGTTTCTTCCGTAGAAGATTATTTCAACGATGTGATCAAAAAACATGAGTTTACCCGTCCCGAAAAAGAAAAGGACCGTATCGATCATATGAAAACGATCCGCGCACAAACGGGAAATGTTTTCCTGGCTTATAATAATGTACCGGAAGTAGATACGATCATCAGCGACTGGAAGAAAACACATGAACCGGTCTATGATTTCAAAGCGACTGATGATGTACGCCATACGATATGGGCCGTCGATGCCGATCCTATCGTTGCCTCGATCACCCGCCTGTTCCGTGAAAAAGTACCTGCTACTTATATTGCCGATGGGCATCACCGCGCAGCTTCCGCTGCTAAAGTGAGCCAGGCCCTTCCCGGCAGTGAAGCGGCCAAATATTTTCTCACTACCATTTTCCCGGCCAGCGAATTGGCTATTATGGATTATAACAGGGTGGTCAGGGACCTGAATGGTCTCGATTCAAAAGAATTTATTTCCGCTCTCCAGGACGATTTTATGATCACGCATAGCCCGGAAGCGGTAAGACCCGCCCAATTGCATGAGTTCGGCATGTATTTGGATAAACAGTGGTATATCCTGACATCAAGAAAAGGCAGCTATACAAACGACCCGATCGGCATCCTGGATGTTACCATCCTTTCCCATAATGTGCTGGATAAATTACTCGATATCAAGGACCAGCGGACCGATAAACGGATTGATTTTGTGGGTGGGATCAGGGGCCTCAAAGAATTGGAGAAACGGGTGGATAGTGGCGAGATGAAAGTAGCGTTCAGTCTTTACCCGGTTACGATCAGGCAATTATTCGATATTGCCGACAGCGGCCAGGTAATGCCACCTAAAAGCACCTGGTTCGAGCCAAAATTGAGGGATGGATTATTAACTCATGTGATATAAATTCAAAAGTAAAAATTCAAAATATCAAACTCATATTTTGAATTTTGAATTTTGACTTAACATTATCATTTGACCATTGTGTTTATAGTTAATTTCATACTATGAAGAAATACGTTCTCTTTTTCGCCGCCGTTTGTATCACCCTGGTATCTTTTGCTCAGGATGATGTAAAGACCCTGCATGAATCGGCCAAAACATTTATGCGCTCCGGCGATTTTGATAATGCCATTATCATCCTTAACCGCGCTTTACAAAAAGATAATAATAACCTGGAACTTCAAAAGGACCTGGTGATGAGTTATTACCTGAAAAGAGATTATGTGAAAGCATTGGATGGAGCGAAAGCGTTGATTGATCGCGATGATGCCGATGAGATCACTTTCCAGATTGCAGGAAACGTATACAAAGCGCTGGAAGAAGTGAAAGATTGCGAAAAGATGTACAAGAAAGCGTTGAAGAAATTTCCCAAAAGTGGTCCCCTGTATAGCGAATATGGTGAATTGCTCTGGGCTGCCAAAGATTATTCAGCCATCAATCAATGGGAAAAAGGAATACAGCTCGATCCCGCTTACGGCGGCAATTATTACAATGCAGCCCTTTATTATTTTTATACCAAGGATAAGGTCTGGAGTGTGATCTATGGAGAGATCTTTGTCAATATGGAAAGTCTTTCCGAAAGAGGTTCTGCCATGAAACAATTGTTATTACAGGCATATAAGGAAAAGTTCTTTTCGCAGGCAGACCTGATGAAGGGGGAAGAAAAGAACAAGAGTGAATTTGCCAAAGCATTCCTGACCGCTTTCAATAAACAAACTTCATTAGCTTCCAAAGGTATCAATGCCGAAACGCTGACGATGATACGCTCACGTTTTATACTGGATTGGTACCAGAATAATTCAGGCAAATATCCTTTCCGTCTTTTTGACTACCAGCGCCAGCTATTGCAGGAAGGAATGTTTGAAGCGTATAACCAGTGGCTTTTCGGTTCGGTCGATAACCTGGCCGCTTACGATAACTGGACAAAAACGCATCCTGATCAATACGAAGCGTTCAATAATTTCCAGCGCAGCCGTGTATTTAAGATGCCGGCCGGACAGTATTACCAGGCCAATTAATGCCGGTTTTGATAGTGGCCGGTTTACCAGCCAGCAGCCATCATTATTATTCCTGATTTTCCCCTTATTACCAGGGAAAATAATCGAACTGTGGGCGTTGACTGTCTGCCACCGGGCCGGATATTGCCGGCTGACCAGTTTTCCTCTTTTTTCCCTAATTTGTCTCTATTAAATCATACTCAACGATTGATATATGACTGAACCGCGCAGACTATTCGATTGTATCGGGCAGCAGATTGAAAGAGGTGGTCTTCCTGATATGCTGGCCGCCAAAGAAAGAGGCCAGTGGAAAAAATACAGCAGCACGGCAGTAAAAGAACTGGTCGATACGCTGAGCGCCGGTTTACTGAATCTTGGTGTCAGTCCCAATGATATGTCTATCGAAGGCCGTGACAAGATCGCGATCATGTGCAAGAACCGGCCGGAATGGGTGATACTCGACCTGGCCGTGCAACAGATAGGCGCTGTGCTGGTACCGGTATATCCTACGATCGGCGTGAATGATCTTGAATTTATTTTTACTGATTCCCGTGTTAAATATTGTTTTGTCAACGATGAAGAATCGTTCCTGAAGGTATTAAGTATAAAGAACCGCGTTGAACACCTGGAAGAGATTTATACGTTCGAGCATGTTCCCAATGCAAAGCATTGGAAAGAAGTACTTGATCTTTCTACAGCAGAAGCGAAGGACCGCATCAAACCTATTGCTGACCGTATTGGTTACAAGGACCTGGCTACACTGATCTATACATCGGGCACTACAGGCACTCCCAAAGGGGTGATGTTATCGCATGAGAATATTTTATCGAATGTACTGGCCTGTATTCCCTGCCTGCCCAGGTTTCAGAATATGAGAGCGTTGAGCTTTTTGCCGCTCAATCACATCTTCGAAAGAATGATCAGTTATTTTTATTTGTTTACCGGCGCTGCTATTTATTATGCCGAAAGCCTGGATACGATCGGCGATAATTTAAAAGAAGTAAGGCCCGATATGTTCACAACGGTGCCGCGGCTATTGGAAAAAGTGTACGACCGTATCATGCAAAAGGGAAGTGAGCTGACCGGTATTAAAAAGAAATTATTTTTCTGGGCGCATGATCTTGCTGCCAAATACGAGATCAATACCCACCAGGGTATGTGGTATAAGTTCCAGTTATCGATGGCCAATAAGATCATCTTCAGCAAATGGAGAGAAGGATTGGGAAATAATATAAAGGTGATCGTATCGGGCGGCGCTGCCTGCCAGGTACGTCTTATCAGGATATTTACCGCCGCGAAGATACCAGTACTCGAAGGATATGGACTTACGGAAACTTCACCTGTTATCAGCGTGAACCGCTACGAAGTAGCCAATAGAAAATTCGGTTCCGTAGGTCCGCTGATAGACGGGGTAGATGTAAAGATTGCAGAAGACGGGGAGATCCTTTGCAAAGGGCCCAATATCATGATGGGGTATTATAAACGTCCCGATCTTACTGCCGAAGTAATTCATGACGACTGGTTCAGTACCGGTGATATCGGAACAATGGTTGAAAATAAATTTTTAAAGATCACCGACCGGAAAAAAGAATTATTTAAAACAAGCGGCGGCAAGTATGTGGCGCCATTACCTATCGAAAATAAATTAAAGGAATCCATGCTGATCGAACAGGTCATCGTACTGGGTTCTGAAAGAAAATTTGTAGGGGCCCTGATCGTTCCTTCCTTCCCGAACCTGAAAGACTGGTGCAGGCAGCATAATATTCCCTATACTACTCCCGGGGAAATACTGAAAGATCCGAAAGTGATCGAAATGTATCGTGAGCTCGTTGAAAAATTCAACAAGGATTTCAACCATGTAGAGCAGGTGAAGCGATTTGAATTACTTCCCGACGAATGGAGCATCGATACCGGTGAAATGACCCCCAAGCTATCCCTGAAACGAAAAGTGATCATGGAGAAGTACAGGGATGCGATTGAGAGGATATACAGTTGAAATAAAGAATAAGGAATAATAAATAAGAAATGAGAAAGTGACAGTACCAAATACGCTACTTTCTCATTTCTTATTTATTATTCCTTGTTTCTTATTATTCCACTCGCTTCATCGTTGGCACCAGCAAATGCATCACCAGCCATCCAAGCAGGTAGGCGCCACCGCAGATCAGGAACATGATAAAATATCCTTTTTCAATTTGTCCGATCGATTCATAGTGGACAAACATTCTTTTTTGTACAAGGAAGGTCAGCAGGAAACCGCCCAGTCCACCAAATAATCCGCCGATGCCTGTTACAGAGGCTGTCGTGTTTTTCGGGAACATATCACTTACCGTGGTAAAGATATTGGCGCTCCAGGCCTGGTGAGCCGACATTGCCAACCCGATGGTTAATATGGCGAACCACATATTGATTGTGCCCAGGTATTGGGCAAAGACAATAGGCAGTACACAAATTGCATAGATCAGCATACTTGTTTTACGCGCTTTGAATACCGGCCAGTTTCTATTGATCAACCGCATAGGAAGATATCCACCCAATACACTACCAAAACTGGAAATGATAAACGGAATAGCAGAAGGCCAGATCAGTTCAAGCGTAGTGAGATGATATTGTTTGCGAAGGAAGTCCGGCAGCCAGAATATATAGAACCACCATACAGGATCTGTAAAGAATTTACCCAATGCAAAGGCCCATGTCTGGCGATATGTAAGCAACTGCGCCCATGATAATTTAGGTCCTTCCTCCTCCAGTGGTTTTTCATCGAGATCACTGTTAATATATTGGAGTTCGGCTTCGCCCAATCTTTTTTGTTTGCGCGGCACTTCATAGTAAATAAACCAAAGGACCAGCCAGATAAAACCGATAGCACCTGTTAATATAAATGCCAGTTTCCAGCCGTATCTTTCTGCGATCTGTGGTACAGTAAACGGAACGATGATCGCCCCGATATTGGAGCCGGAATTGAATATGCCCGTAGCCAATGCTCTTTCCTTTTTAGGGAACCATTCTGCAATGGATTTGATGGCCGCAGGAAAATTTCCTGATTCAGCAACACCTAAAGTAGCTCGTGCCGTGATCAATCCCCAGGCGCCGGTAGCGAAAGCATGGCAGACAGCAGCCAAACTCCATAGAGCTGTAGCGAGTGCATACCCGATCCTGGTACCCAGTTTATCGATCACGCGCCCGGCAACCAGGAAACCAAAGGAATAAGCCAGTTTGAATGCCATTTCCATATCAGCATAATGGGCTGCTTCCTGTGCAGGGTCCCATCCAAACGAAGAGGCAAAATAAGGTTTCAGAAAACTAATTACCGTACGATCGAGGTAATTGATCGTGGTGGCCATAAATACCAATGCACAAATTGTCCACCTGTATTTACCAATCGTTTGTTGCGTCATGTTTATTTTTTTATGGCATGAATGATCTCCAGTACTTCCCTGGTCAATTTTTCAATGGTTGCATACTCTTTTTGTTCCATCAGCTTTTTACTGATCAGTTTACTTCCCATACCAACTGCACATACACCTGCTTTGAACCAACCATCGATGTTTTCTTTTGTCGTATCTACTCCGCCGGTTGGCATGAATAACAGTTTCGGGAAAATATCTTTGATACCACTTAAGAATTCAGGTCCGAGCATATTACCCGGGAAGAGTTTAATGAATTTAATACCGGCATTTTCTGCAGCAATGATCTCCGACGGTGTCATACAACCGGGTGCATAAAAAATATCTTTACCGGTTGCATAACTAGCCACTTCAGGAACGAAGCCCGGGCTAACCAGGAAGTCGGCGCCTGCAGCCACATAATCTTTTGCCTGCTGCAGGTTCTTGATCGTGCCTACACCCAGGAGCAGTTCCTGCATTTCACTATTGCGAACTTCTACCATTTTTTTAAAGTTGTTCAATGCCGCATCACCGCGATTGGTATATTCCACGGCTTTGATACCCGCTTTATAGATCGCTCTTAGCACTTCCACACTCACCGTTTCATCTGCATTGAAATAAAGCGGCAAAATTCCCTGTTGAACAATGGCATCGGTTGCCTGTGCGCTTGTAATCATATTTTATAGTTTTACCTTGATCACTAATTTTTTAATTTCCGCATCGCCGATCATTGGCGCATGCACATCACCCGGAAAGAAGATCGCGAATTGCCCATCGGTCAATGAGAAAAACATATCAGGTGCATCATTATAAAACAATACATCCTTTTCTTCATTGTAGTCGCCTTTTTCCTGGCTGCATTTTTCGCGGGGTTTCCAGCCGATCTGTTCTTTTCCATGGATGCAAAGCTGAATATCGACATATTTATTATGACATTCGAATTTGGCTGTCGATTCTGCGGCTGTCATTCCTTTTTTATTGGAGATGATGGCTTTCAACTGATCGCCATCGATCTCATACTTTCCTACTTCTATAATCGCCAGGTCTGTTTTATTGATATAGTCAAATGCTTTGGCAAATAAAGGATGCACCCCGAAGTATTTAGATGCGTTTTGTATAGTATCGATAATCATAAGCTCCCTTGAATTAATTATACAGCAACCTTTTTTACTAAATGCAAAAGTGAACACCGCCTATCAGCCCGTTCTTCCTTTTACATTTTACATTCTAAATTTTACATTCCCTATCTCTGCACCCGTCCGCTGCCGTCACCTTTTACCAGTTCTTTCACTTCATTGAGCGTGGCATGGTTAAGATCGCCCGGAATCGTATGTTTCAATGCAGAAGCAGCGACACCAAATTCGGCCGCATCATTCATCGGCATTCCTGTTACAAGACCATAGATGAATCCGCTGGCAAAGCTGTCTCCGCTTCCTACACGGTCAACGATGCGTACTTCGTATTTTTTGGTATGATAGAAATCAGTACCGTCATACACCAGCGCACTCCAGCCGTTATCGCTGGCGCTATGGCTTTCACGTAATGAAGAAGCGATGTATTTGAACCCGAATTTTGCTTTCATTTGTTTGAAAACGTCTTTGAAACCATCCAGGTTCAGTTCACCTTTGGTAACATCGGTATCTTTCGCCTTGAACCCTAATGTCGTATCTGCATCTTCTTCATTACCGATACACACATCTACATACTGGCAAAGTTTTGTCATGACTTCTCTTGCCTTTTCCTTGCTCCATAATTTTTTACGATAGTTAAGGTCGATGCTGGTCGTGATGCCTTTTGCCTTTGCCGCTTTTAATGCAGCTTCCGTCAATGCAGCCGCTTTATCGCTCAGTGCCGGTGTAATACCGGTAGTATGAAACCATTCGGCACCTTCGAATATTTTATCGAAATCGAATTCTTTAATATCCACATCAGCGATAGACGCACCAGCGCGGTCATACACTACCTGGGAAGCTCTCATGGAAGCGCCCGTTTCCAGGAAATAAATACCTAAGCGATCGCCGCCTCTTACAATAAATTGTGTATCCACACCATAACGACGCAGGTGATTGATAGCCGACTGACCGATAGGATTGCCAGGCACTTTGGTAACAAAGGTTCCATTCAATCCATAATTACATAATGCGGCAGCCACATTCGCTTCTCCACCACCATAGGTTACATCGAAACTATCAGACTGCACGAAGCGTTTGAAATCAGGAGTTGATAAACGTAACATAATCTCCCCAAGCGTAACTACTTTCTTTGACATTGTTATTGGTTTAGTTTTCTATTAATTATTTTAATTCGGGTACCGGCGCCGCGTCCATATCGCTATAGACTAAATTTTCCCCGGCCATACCCCATATGAAACCATAATTGCTGGTGCCGCATCCGAAATGCGTACTCCACGGAGCCGAGATGACCGCTTCATGATTAGCCATGACAATGTGCCTGGTTTCCTGCGGTTCACCCATGAAATGAAACAAACGATGCTGTTCACCCAGATCGAAATAGAAATACACTTCCATCCTGCGCGTGTGCGTATGCGGCGGAACAGAATTCCATACACTACCTTCTGCCAGCACTGTTAATCCCATTACGAGCTGACAGCTTCTTATTCCATCGAGGTGAATGTATTTGTATACCGTTCTTTTATTAGCTGTTTCAACGGCTCCAAGCTGAACCGGTGCTGCCTGCTCTTTGGTAAATTTTTGAGCAGGATATGTTTGATGCGCCGGCGCTGATAATAAATACAATACCGCCGGATCGGTTTTGGAAGCCGAAGAGAAACTTACTTTCTGTGTGCCTTTACCAAGGTAAACACATTCCATTTTGTTTATTTCAAATTCTTTTCCATCGGCAGTTACTTTTCCCGGGCCGCCTACATTGATCACGCCGATCTCTCTTCTCTCGAGGAAATAATCAGCTTTCAATTCACTATGCGTTGGCAGCTCTATGGATTTATTCACTGGTTTAACGCCGCCGATGATGACCCGGTCGTAATGAGAATATACTAATTGTATAGTATCATCCTGCATCAGGTTCTGTACCAGGAAATTTTCCCGAAGCTCATCCGTACTCATCTGCCTGGTTTCTTTCTGACTATTTGCAAATCGTATGTTCATATGCTACATTTTCTACGTACCACTCGTCCCGATGGGACGAAGAGTATTTTATTTAGCTATTCTATCCGGTTTCTATCTATAAAAGTACTCTATTGAATGTTTTAATCTCTTGTTATTATCCCCCAATAAAATATCCTTAGCGGATAAAAAAATCCTTGCCAGCATGAATGTCACTTTCATTGAGCATTGAATAGTATACTCATTGCTATAGCTGTCCATTAACTCACGATCCTATCTTCCCATCCATCCGCCATCAACCGTCAGGATCGTTCCGTTCACATATCCCGAAGCCGGCGATGCGAGGTATACCACGGCTCCTTTAAAATCTTCCGGTTCACCCCATCTGCCTGCCGGTATACGATCCATGATCGATTTACTTCTTGCCACATCATTGCGCAGGGCTTCTGTGTTATCAGTTGCAATATATCCCGGGGCAATTCCATTTACATTAACGCCTTTGGATGCCCATTCATTCGATAATGCTTTTACCAGGCTCGATAAAGCTCCTTTACTCGCTGCATAACCGGGAACGGTGATGCCGCCCTGAAAACTAAGCAGGGAACAGGTAAATATTATTTTACCGCTTCCTCTCTGCAGCATGTGTTTCCCGATTTCGCGGGCCATGATAAACTGTGAATCCAGGTTGATGCCGATTACTTTATCCCAGTATTCATCCGAATGTTCCGCAGCCGGTGCGCGCATGATCGTACCTGCATTATTCACCAGGATATCGATCGCCGGATTTTCCACCAATGCCTTCTTGATAAATGCATAGAGACTATCACGGCTGGAAAAGTCTGCCTGGTAGGCCTTGAATTTTCTACCGAGCGCTGTTACTTTTTTTTCTACATCGCTTCCGCTCAGTTCCAGTGAGGCTGACACGCCAATGATATCGGCGCCGGCTTCTGCCAGTCCCAATGCCATTCCTTTACCAATGCCTTTATTACATCCTGTTACCAATGCGGTTTTACCGGTGAGATCGAATTGCTGCAATACTCCCATTCCTGATGTTTATATAGTAGTGACTTTAATCGTAGCTGGTTGCTGTTGCAATTGCCAGTTGAAATAGTTTTTATTATTGTAGAAACAGATATCCTGTATAATTTTACCGATCCAGTTAATATCGTTCGGCAGTTCGCCATTTTCTACTTCATCACCAAAGAGATCACACAGTATACGACGGAAGTATTCATGTCTCGGGTATGAAAGGAAGCTCCTGGAATCGGTCAGCATTCCTACAAAACGGCTCAATAATCCCATGTTGGAAAGGGCATTGATCTGTTTGGTCATGCCATCTTTCTGATCCAGAAACCACCAGGCCGCTCCCCATTGAATTTTTCCGGCCGATGAACCATCATTAAAGTTACCAACCATGGTAGCCATGAGTTCATTATCTGCCGGGTTAAGGTTATACAGGATCGTCTTCGCCAGTTTATTGTTGCTGTCTAATTTGTCGAGGAATTTGGCCAGTACTCTTGCCTGTGAAAAATCACCGATAGAATCCCAACCGGTATCAGCACCGATCTGTTGGTTCATGCGGGTATTGTTGTTGCGCAAAGCGCCGAGATGAAATTGTTGCGCCCATCCTTTTTCCCAATCCCATTCTGCAAAATGGATGAGCATGGCCGATTTGAATTTGCGCTGTTCGGAATCGTTCAGGAATTTACCGCCATGTACTTTATTGAAGATGGCATCGATCTCCGAACCCGTAAAGTCTTCAGCATATATTTCTTCCAGTCCATGATCCGATACGCTGCATCCCATTGATGCAAAGAAATCATGACGGTTTTGCAATGCGTATAAGAAATCATCAAAAGAGGAAATAGCGATGCCTGTTATTGCTTCGAGTTTTTTTGTATAGGTTACAAATTTTTGCGGATCGCTTACGTTCATCGCATTATCAGGGCGGAATGCAGGCAGGATCGGTATTTCAAATTCGTCTTCTTTTAATTTTTTATGAAATTCCAATGAATCGACAGGATCGTCCGTCGTACAAACCAGGCTCACATTCATCTTGCGAAGCAGATTACGAACGGAGTAAGCGGGTGTTTGCAATCTGGCTGTACACTCATCATATATTTTACGTGCGGTATCCGGGTTGAGTGTATCATGAATATCGAAATAACGCTGTAATTCTAAATGTGTCCAGTGATAAAGAGGATTGCGCAGCGTATAGGGAACTGTTTCGGCCCATTTCTTAAATTTATCGAAATCAGACGCGTCGCCGGTACAGTATTTCTCATCGATACCGTTGGTACGCATAGCGCGCCATTTGTAATGATCGCCATACAACCATGCCTGGGTAATATTCCCGAATCGCAGATCTTCTGCTATCTGTTGCGGCGGAAGATGGCAATGGTAGTCGATGACCGGCATGTCCTTCGCAAATTCATGATAAAGACGTTGTGCTGTTTTTGTCTTTAATAAAAAATTCTCATCCATAAAATTTTTCATACGCGTCGTTTTATAATGATACTCCTCTTTTCCAGGGTATAAAGTCGTCCTGATTTAATAATACAGCTTTGGGAATTACTTCACCGCTTGCTGCTTTAATACAATATTCTAATATTTCTTCGCCCATTTGTTCGATGGTCTTATCTCCATCGATAACGGGACCGGTATTGATATCGATAATGTCGGCCATTCGTTTTGCCAGTTTGGAATTGGTGGCTACTTTGATCGTTGGACAAACAGGATTACCGGTAGGTGTACCCAATCCTGTTGTAAACAATATCAGCGTAGCTCCGCTGGCAGCTTTGCCGGTAGTGGCTTCTACATCATTTCCTGGTGTACATACAAGGTTCAACCCCGGTTTGACAACAGGTTCTGTATAGTCCAATACATCTTCGACCGGCGATGTGCCTCCTTTTTTAGCAGCGCCGGTGCTTTTGATAGCATCGGTGATCAATCCGTCGCGGATATTACCGGGTGAAGGATTCATATGAAATCCTGAACCCACTTTCATAGCTGCATCGTTATAGGAAGTCATCAGCTGAATAAATTTTTTCGCTGCCGCTTCATCTTTGGTACGATCGATCAGGTCCTGCTCGGCGCCACATAGTTCAGGAAATTCGGCCAGTAATATTTTACCGCCTAATCCTACAACCAAATCAGAGCAATAACCGACAGCAGGGTTGGCGGAGATACCACTGAACCCATCGCTGCCACCACATTTTACACCAATAACCAGCTTGTCGAGTGACGCAGGTTTTCTTTCCAGTTTATTGGCTTCAATTAATCCCAGGAATGTTTTACGGATAGCTTCTGCAATTAACTGCTCTTCGCTTTGTGATTGTTGCTGCTCAAAAATATACAATGGTTTATTAAAATCGGGATTGCGCTGCTTCAAATCTTCCAAAAAATCTTTGGTCTGCAGATTCTGGCAACCCAGGCTAAGCACGGTTACACCGGCGACATTCGGGTGATCGGCATACGCCGCCAGCAGCTTCCCCAGGATCGCTGCATCCTGCCTGGTGCCCCCGCATCCTCCCTGGTGATTCAGGAATTTGATACCATCTACATTTTTAAAAGGCCGGTCATGTACAGCCGTTGCAGGTGAAAGATTCACCGATGCTATGTCCTCACCGTTTTTATAGGCTTCGAGTAAATGATGAGAGTATTGTTTGTATTTATCCGATACCGCATACCCCAGCTCATTGTGCAATGCTTCGCGGATCACGTCAAGGTTCCTGTTTTCACAAAACACCATTGGCATGAATAACCAGTAGTTGGCGGTACCGACCCTGCCATCGCTGCGGTGATAACCATTGAAGGTGCGGCCTTTAAATTTAGATACGTCCGGGGCCTGCCATTCGTAATGATAAGGCCGGTAGGTAAAAGGATCTGCAGCATGTTTTGTATTCTCCGTTGTCATGCGGCCACCTGCGGGCACATCGAATTGTGTTTTACCAACCAGTACACCATACATGATGATCTTGTCACCAGCATGCATATCGCCGGTAAAGAATTTATGCTTGGCAGGAATATCATCCTGCAAAGTATATTCATCGTTATTATAAACGATCTTATCTCCTTTGGCCAGGTCCTGCAAAGCAACCAGTACGTTGTCAGCAGGATGCACCTTTAAAACCTTATACTTCATCTTACGCTATCGTTTGACGAAGCTGCCCGCTGTTCAAAGCATGAATGGCTCCGTCTTTTTGTATGATTCTTATATTTTCTTTTACCGCAGCGGCAAAACCATTAAGGGCTGACAGGTCTGTTCCCCAACGATCTTTATCTGCCAGTACTGCATCAACCAGTGCATCCACATTATTGCCGGCCCATTTTTCAGCAAACCAGGGAGCGGCATCATCTTCTACCAGGTAGGTACGGCCGTTGGCTTCACCATAATAACGTTTGTCTGTACCCTGACTGCATTTCATAAACACAAGATACGCCGCAAATCCCAGAGCCATTTGCGCAGGAACCTGTCCTGTCTTATTATAAAATTGTTGCAGCAATGGTATATTACGCATCCGCATTTTTGAACTATAGTTCATGGTAATGCTGATCCATTTATGTTCCAGAAAAGGATTGCGGAAACGATCCATTACTTTATTGGCAAATGCACAGGCTTCATTGTAAGGGGTTGTTTTGCCATCCATAGCGGAAGCGATCTCCAGCATCATGATACGTTTGATATAGGCAGCCAGCGCTTCATCACTCATTCCCTCTTTCACGGTATCGAACCCGCCAAGTACAGCCAGTCCGCAGGCGAAAGTATGTGTGCCATTCAGCAAGCGAAGTTTCAACTCGCGGAATTTTTCAATATCGGGAGTAATGACAACACCGTCATCCATGCTGCTGAAGGAAAGAACATCTTTTACTTTCTGATTGTCTGATTCAATGACCCATAACCGGAATGTTTCCGCCATGATCATCAAATCATCGGTATAGCCTAATTTCTCTTCAGTATTTTTTTTATCAGCCGGAGCGAGTTTACCGGGTACGATCCGGTCTACCAACGAATTACAAAAATGATTGGACATATCGAGCCAGGCAATAAATTCTGTTGCCAGTTTATTTTTCTTTGCGAGATCAAGAACAATACTGCGCAGTTTCTGACCATTATCGGTTATCAGTTCGGTGGGAATGATCACCATGCCGCTGGCATCGCTTCCGTTGAAGGCTTTGTAACGCTCATGCAAGAAGGCCAGCAATTTACCAGGGAAAGAAGGCGGTGGTGTTTGAGTGATATCATCATCAGAAGCAACGATACCCACTTCCGTCGTATTGGATATGATAAGCTGCATTTGCGGGTTGTGCGCGCATTTCAATATTTCCTTCCATTCTTCCGCAGCAGATAACACACGGCTGACAGAAGAATTGATGATGGTTTCTTCGACCGTTTTCCCGTCTTCAATACCTTTTACACAAAGTGTATAAAGACCATCCTGTTTTTCGAATTCATCTGTTCCGCCTTTGGCGGTTGATTTAACGATAACGATACGGCCATTGAAAATGCCTTCTTTATTAGCTTTATCGATAAAGTAATCAGGTAAGCCGCGTAATAAGATACCGGTTCCAAATTGTAATACTTTTTCAGGTAAAGACAATAATTTTTCACCGGGGATAAGGACCCCGTTCGGAGATAATTTTTTTAAATTTTCTTTCGAGAGTTGCATACACTTCTTTTAATCCCCTGACGGGTTCCATCTATCTTTAAATACCCAGTTAACCGTTATCGCTTTTGCATCAACAGCAGCCGGTAAATTGTTTGCGTACCATTTATAATCATTGCCGCCTTCCCGGTGACAGTTGTAATAATATATTCTTTGTCCCCACCTGATGGTATTGTTTGTTGGCACCAGGTAGATGGCTGTATCCGCCATATTTTTTGCAAACACACAATTCACCAGGAAAAACTGTGCATCGCGGTGATAGCGTCCTAATAAGAAACCATCATATCCTTTAAAACGGCAATTCACCAATACCGTTTTCGAATCTTCGTATTTCGATCCGTCGTGCCAGATCGCTGCCGGGCCATTCCAGGAAAGGAAATCGCAATTCTCGGCCCAGGCCCAGCCACGCGGGCAATAAAAATCAACACCGCCTTCCATCGTACAATCCTTGAAATACCACATGCCATTGTCAACATCCCAGGGACTGACCGTATCGCCGCCAAACGATTTAAAATGACAGTTGATCGCTTTCATTTTTGTAGCATGCAGTGTACGCAGTGCCATCTGGTGACCGGCCTTACCGATCCTTTTTTCTTTATGCAAAGAATCACCTGCACAATAAATAGTGGTTTCCTGTTTCCAGTCAAATCCATAACTGTTCGTGATGGTGAGGTTTTTCAGCGTAATATCGTCAGCGCCTACATTCATAGTAGCAACGCCCCAATCATCTTTATGTTCACAGCGCCATTCATCGCGGGCGATAGCTGCTGTAATAATTGTTTTCTCCCTGCTTTCTCCTTCCAGTAACAGGTTTGCCTTTTCTATGTACAACTTTTCTTCATATACACCATCCTTTATAAAAATGATACGCGGTGTTGCAGAAGAACCCGGGAGACTATTGATAGCTTCCTGTACAGAATGAAAGTCAGCTTTTCCTGTTTTAGCCACCGTGATCTTTGTTTGTGCCTGTACACTTACGATCACAGCAAAGAACCATGCAATAGTGCTATATATTTTTTTTCCGATCACCTTTTACTTTGGGTTAACAACCAGGAAGACAGGTATTCTCCTGCTTTATAATTATTAAAAGGAGCCGGTAATTTTCTTCCGTCGGTATATTCATTATATAACCAGGGATCTCCAACAGCAAATACAGTTCCTTTACCATACCTGGCAGTAGCCATGATGATATCACCTTCCTTCGTCACCAATGCCGTGGCAGGCGCTTTTACTTTGATCACGCTGACTTCTTTCAAATACATTTTTACCGGTTCTTTGAAAACTATAGTGTTATCCGGAACGACAGCGCCTGTTTCAAATTCATCCCGCTGCACCATGTTACGGCTTTTGTTGGTAAACGTGATGCCGAATTGATTGGCGAGTGTATTAAAATGTTCGAGGTCACAGTTAGCACTGTCATTGGCCATCAATACCAGTACGCCGCCCTGTTTCACCCAATCGCTGATAACCTTTACATCTTTCGCCGCTACATAATTCGGTGTTGGATTATCTTTTATATGATCGGGATCCACAATGATATAAACAGAGGCTTTGTTCAATGCCGCAGCGGAAGGAGCTACATCCAGTGAAGAAAGTTTAGCACCATATTTTGTAAAGGCATTTCCCCACATGGTGATGCCGGAGTTGGAACGGTCCTCCCATATATAATGCCAGTAGTTTTCCTGGCCGCCTGCATCTTTTTTCTTTTCGCTGTTAAAGTACCTGTCCAGCAAAACTGTTTTGTTCTTTCCTGGTTTGGGAGCATTCGCCATTTCCATTTCTACACTACAGAGAATAAAAGCGCCCATTCCTTTGGGATCGTTCGTCACTACTTTCTCGCTCATATAATAATCAAAGCTGCCATCCCGGTAAGGATTGCCGCCCAAACCGGATACGCTGACAGTCCCTTTCAGGTTGGTTTGACCATTGGCATCTTTTTCAATAAATTCTTTGATGATGCCATCGTATCCTTTTTTTGCAGGCGCGAGGTAAGAAGCAGGCAGGTAGCCCTTACGTACACCTTTCAATAATGTATAAACGAGCATGGAGGAGGCTGATGCTTCGTGATAATTTTTAGGATTGTCCGGCATGTTCACAATATCATACCATAACCCGGATTTGGCATCCTGTACATTCACGACCGCTTTGGCAAAGCGGTTCAATATTTTAATGATGGAATCCCTGCCCCAATGACCTGCCGGGAAGTAATCCAGTACATCCACCATGGCCACACCATACCAGCCCAGGGCACGACCCCAGAAATGCGGAGAATTACCGGTTTCTTTATTCGCCCATTTTTGTTGCTTGCTTTCATCCCATCCATGATACAGCAATCCTGTTTTAGGATCGCGGGTATGACGTTCTACAAAAACGAACTGGTTAGCGATATCATTAAAAGCGGTATCCTCGTGAAAGAGGCTGGCATATTCTGCATAAAAAGGTTCTCCCATATATAATCCGTCGAGCCACATCTGGTAAGGGTATACTTTTTTGTGCCAGAAGCCGCCTTCGTTGGTACGCGGATGTGAACGTAGCTGGCTGCGTAACAGGTCGACTGCTTTTTTATATTTTGCTTTTCCTGTTACACGGTAAAGAAGCAGTAACAGTTTTCCATTGTTGATATGATCGATATTATATTCATCCGGCCTGTAATCATAAATGGAACCATCTTCCCGCACATAGAAATCCATACTATGCTGGATATAGTTGAACCATTTACCATCGCCGGTATTATTCCAGATACCTTCCACTCCTTTCAGGATCACCCCCTGGTCGTAGCTCCAGCGGGCTCTTCTGCCACCCATCCCAAATGAATCGGGCCATATTTTCATGGCTGTTTCGGCCAGTTGTTGCGAATAGGGTGTTTGCTGTGCTTCGCTGATCACTGCCAGTAAAACAAATCCAATCGTTAAGAGTTTTTTCATGTAGTAAAATATTGCTGACATTAAAAATTAGCGGGTACCATTATTTTAACGACACACTTTTTTCCGATGCACCCAGTTCATAGGATATTTTTTCTTTTGCTTTTGCAGCATCCGTGTTTTTGATCACGATATTATTGCTTCTGTCTCCACTGACCCTGAACAATAATTCAGAACCATCTTTATACGTGATGTTATCAAATACCAGTTTATCGCTTTGCACGATATCGATCACGGGAGCCGTTTCTTTGCTGATCACTTTTATATTTTTAAAAGAAATGCCAGTCGCTTCCTGTATATCGAGACCTTTTCTTGCCTGGAGCACCATATTTTCCAATACGATATCCTTTACATGCATTTCAGGAAGGCCGCGTAAGAAGATGCCTTTTTCAGCGCCATTGCAATACACATTACTGATATGAAAATTCCTGAACTGTGGAGTTGTTTCATCTACCGTTTTGAATTCCACTTTAGGCAATTCTCTTTTTTCACCAGCCAGGGGCACAGGATCTTTTGCCATATAGTACAGATCGAAGAGAATAGCTTCACCGGGAATATCTTTCATATAGATATCATTGATAAAGATATCTTCTACCACACCGCCCCGGCCACGGGTCGATTTGAAACGCAAACCGATATCAGTACCCAGGAAAGTGCAGTTGCTGACATGGATATTACGTGCGCCGCCGCTCATTTCGCTGCCGATGACAAAACCACCATGCGCTGCATATACGGTACAGTTGCGGATGATCACATTTTCTGTTGGCATTCCTCTTTTACGTCCTTCGGCATCGCGACCGCTTTTCATGCAAAGAGCATCATCGCCTACATCAAATACAGAATTTTCGATCAATACATTTTTACAGCTTTCTACATCGATGCCGTCGCCGTTTTGAGCAAACCAGGGGTTTTTTACAGAGACGTTACGGACGGTAAGGTTTTCACTCATTAACGGATGCAGGCACCAGGCCGGTGAGTTCTGGAAGGTGACACCTTCCAGCAGGATCACTTTACAATTGGCGATCACAAATAAATTGGGACGAAGAAAATCTTTTACGCTTTCATAATAAGCAGCGTCTTTCGTATCGGTAATAGCGCCGGGGTTAGGTGTTTTTGATCCTTTGACATAACTCTCGGAAGGGTACCATGTTTTTTTATCTTCACTTAGTACACCGCCTGATTCCAATAAATTCCTCCATTGAGAAGCGGTGAGTTTATCGTTTTTGACAGCGCGCCATACACCACCATTTCCATCAATGATACCGCTGCCGGTAACGGCGATATTAGTAGCATTGGTTGCTGACAAAGGTGATTGGTTGCGCATTTGCGGTATGCCTTCCCAGCTTCCTTTTACCAATGGATACTGCGATTT
Organism: uncultured Bacteroidota bacterium; assembly: GCA_946479615.1. The sequence goes on from CAMLGR010000003.1 coordinate 30,459, forward strand.
ATCTTTTGTAAAAAGCAAGGTAGCACCGGTTGCGAGGTGCAGGTTGACATTACTTTTTAATACAACAGGACCGGTAAGCCAGAGACCGGCAGGCAGTAATACAACGCCGCCGCCTTTTTTTGTACAGGCTTCGATGGCGTCGCTGATACTTTTTGTATTTAGTGTATTGCCATCGGGTATGGCGCCATATTTTGTGATGTTGAAAGTGTCCTTTCTGAATTGTGTTTTCTGAATAACGGGTAATTTGCCTGGTTGGGCTAATGCGGCAACAGAAATAAACAGAACCAGGACAGTAATGATTGGCTTCATTGGCAAGTTTTAGAACCGTTGAAAAGGGGTTTCCGAACTACAATTGTAGGCAGATATTAATTGTCTATCAACGAATTGTGAGTGTTTTTTTACGCAAACGTTGCCGGCAACGATACCATCTGCTAACGGGATCGGGGCCGCCGGAAAAAAGCTGCAAAAAAGGATGGTTTTAAGGTGACACCTTGTATCCCCGAGGTGTCACCTCCTACCCAAGGTGACACCTCATGGGATTTTAACCGCCTGTCTTGCGAGTAAAAGCCATTTTCCATGGTTTTTTTGCCAGATAGTAAGGATATGAAGTTTGACAGTTCCCGGTTTTCCCCCATCATTGGTTGAGGCTCCAAGATTATGACGAACAATCGCTGCATCACCACTGACCGCAATAGTCTGTTCCGTGAGATCAATCGTTACAAAGTCAGAGGCGCCACTGACGATCTTGCCGACAAATTCTTTTTGATCTTCCAGGTGACCGCTTGAATGGCCATAACTCAATAAAGGAGATGTGAGTTTGGTCAATGCTGCCCCATCACCATCGACCATGGCTTTGCGAAGCTGTTCTACAGCCGCCGCTACGTCTTTTTCAACTTTGGTTTGGGCAAATGAAATAGTCCCTGTTAAAAGAAATACCGCAATGATTATATACTTTTTCATGTGTATGTTTTTTAGTTGTTGTTATGTTGAAGTTTTTCTGCTACGGATGCATGGATCAGTTGAGGCGATTCAGGCTTAGTTCTCTCTATGTGAAAACTATTCCTATGTGATGAACCTATGCTACACTGATAATGAACTATAACTGATTGGCGTAATCTTACCACATAGACACTTAGAAACATAGGTTTCTCCTGGCTATTTTTCTACCCTGAACCAATCGAAATCGGCGTAACCTGAATCATTGGTCTGCGTTTCTCTTGTACAAAAAATTCCCACTTTCGCCCCGATCCATTGTCCTACTTCTGCCTGAAATGTATCACCCGCTTTGATAAATTCTATTCCATTTGTGCTATAACTAAAGCTACATACAGCGCCCGCAGAAACTTTTACACGCAAATAAATCGCTGCCCCATCAGCCACTTTTGCAAGTACCGTCTCCTGTTCTGTCTTGCCCCGGTTCGCATCTTTGCAAACCGTGTATACCAATGAGATTCCTTCCTTCTGATTTTTCAATGCAATATTCGCATAGCTGAATCCCATGATCGTTAATCCCACTTTCTCATTTTCAAGTTTGGTATTGGGTTTGAATAGAAGTTTGGTTGTCACCATAAATTCTTCTGCCGGGAATTTCTGCAACAAGACGTTCGGCGCCATCCACAGGTTTGCCGCGCTATCCGGTTTATCAGAATATAACCGTAATGAACCATTGGACGCATTGGGGAAAGCCCAGGTTGCTTTGGGATTGGCCATCCATTGCCATTGTAATCCTAATTTTTGATCATTGAATTCATCACTTTCTGCAGGTGTGCTTACAGGATATGTTTTACCCACGTTGGGTTTTTTATACGTAAGCACAGGCTCACCTTTTCCATCCCCATTTTTATCGATGCCAATAACCGGCCAGTCGTTTATCCATTTCATTGGTTGCAAATGCACAATTCTTCCATATGCTTCTTTATCCTGGAAATGTAAAAACCAATCCTCACCGGTTGCTGTCGTTACCCATGCACCCTGGTGCGGACCATTAATAACCGAGATCCCCTGGTCCATCACTACTTTTCTTTCGTAAGGACCATACATATTTTTACTCCGCAATACCAATTGCCAGCCTGTTGATACACCACCGGCCGGAGCAAATATGTAATAGTAACCATTACGTTTGTAAAATTTAGGCCCTTCAATTGTCGGATCGGTCTCATGACCATCATAAACAATAACACCCTCGTCAATGACATTGGTTCCTTCTTTGTTTAATTTTTTTACCGCGATAACACTTTTAATACCGGCACGACTACCCGCATACGCATGCACGAGGTATACCTGGCCATCATCATCCCACAATGGACAGGGATCGATCAATCCCTTTCCACCCTGTACCAGTACCGGCGCTGACCAGGGACCTTCCGCTTTTTTTGCCTTGATCACATAAATACCAAAGTCGGGATCAGGATAATAGATATAGAATTCCGAATTATGATAACGGATCGAAGGAGCCCATACTCCTTTACCATGTTGAGGCTTGTCGAATACTTCAGGCGGAACCTGTCTTGTCAATGCATGACCTACCAGTGTCCAGTTGACAAGATCTTTTGAATGAAGAACCGGCAATCCAGGTATATCTTCAAAACTGGAAGCCGTCATATAAAAGTCAGTGCCGGCCCGACAGGCATCGGGATCAGAATAATCCGCATGAAGAACAGGGTTTTTATACATTCCATTTCCCAGGTCAGCTACCCACACATTGGATACAGTATTTTTTGTCTGTGCACCGGAAACAGTGACCACTACTGATAGTATCGATAAAAAAATTACCCGCATATTCATTAATTCATTTCAACGATCGCTTTGATCACCCCATTGGAAGGATCAAGCCATTTTTTAAAATTATTTTTTACTTCTTCAAAAGCAACCCGGTGTGTGATATATACCGATGGGTCAACCAGTTTTCGTTTCATACAATCAATTACCTGCTCAAAATCTTCACGGGTAGCATTTCGGCTGCTCATCAATGTCGCCTCGCGCTTATGAAATTCAGGATGGTTAAAACTGATATTCTCCTTCTGCAATCCTACCAGCACAAATCTCGCTCCATGCGCCATGTATTGAAAGGCATTGTTAACAGCTTTGAGACTTCCTGTAGCATCGATCAGTACCGTAGGCATATCGCCGTTCGTGATCTGCTTTAATTGTTCGCTGACATCGGCCGATATCCCATTTACAACATACTGTACTTTTAATTGCTGTTTACAAAACGAAAGCCGCTGCTCATTGATATCAAGTACGATCACATGAGCACCGGCAATACGTGCAAATTCCATTATTCCCAACCCAATAGGACCTGCTCCTATTATCAAAACAAATTCACCGGGTTGAATACCTGCTCTCCGCACCGCATGTGCACCAACGGCCAGTGGTTCAACCAGCGCCAGTTCATCAAACGATAATCCACATCCGTGCAGAACGCAATCGGGAGGAACAGTGATGTATTCTCTCATTCCACCATCTATATGCACTCCAAGAACACGGATCGTTGCACAACAATTTGTTTTACCTGTACGACACGCGATACATTTGCCGCAATGGAAATAAGGAATGATCGTTACGGCTTCTTCTTTTTCAAAACCTTCCGCTTCTTCTACTTCCAATGCCAACTCATGCCCCAGTATTCTTGGATAATTGAAAAAAGGCTGTGTGCCTTCATACGCATGAAGATCAGTACCACAGATACCGATCCGCTTTACTCTAAGAATAGCCTCACCCGGTTGTGCAACAGGTTTAACAGACTGCTGGTATTCCAGTTCACCAGGCTTATTACATACAAGTTCTTTCATGTTTAGTACTTATGCATTGGCCAGCGCCCTGTCAAGATGAACATAGCCGCCATCCACGTGAATGATCTGGCCCGTCGTATGACTTGACCGCCGGCTCAACAGGAATACCACCATATTGGCAATCTCTTCCGAGGTGGTCATCCTGTTTTCCAGCGGTATTTTTGATTCGATCTCTTTCAGCTTTTCTTTGGGTGATGGTAACGTCTCTATCCATCGTGCATATAAAGGAGTAAAACATTCCGCTACTACTACTGCATTGACGCGAATGCCATGTTTCAATAATTCAACAGCCCATTCCCTGGTCAATGCATTACGCCCTCCATTAGCTGCTGCATAGGCGGATGTATTTCCCTGCCCGGTTTCGGCCGTTTTGGATGTGATATTGACAATACTTCCTTTTGATTTTTTTAATTCCGGTAATGCATGATGTGCCAATAAATAATAATGCACCAGGTTTTTGTGTAAGGAGGCCATGAATTTCTCATAATCACCTTGTTCCAGGCCCACACCATCATTAACACCGGCATTATTGACAAGTCCGTCGATACGATTATATTTTTTTACTACTTCAGCGATTGCTTTTTCGCAGGCAGCGGGGTCTGTGAGCTCAGCTTCCACACCAAAGCCTTTGCCATTGATCGTTGCGATTGCCTTATCATTATCCTCCTTATTTCTGCCGATAATAACAGGGATCGCACCTTCGGCGGCCAGCACTTTTACAATGCCTTCACCGATTCCTTTAGCGCCTCCGCTGACAATGATGATGTTATCTTTTAATTGCAAGTCCATATTTCATTTTTTTGATGCAACGTATCCGTGCATCCGTGGCAACCTATATGTTAGTATTGCATTAACCTGTAAAATTTCACTGCATTTTCACCAAAAACTTTTCCTTTTTCCTCCTGTTCCATATTCTCCATATATTTTTCCAGCAAGCTTTTCCATTGCACATACATGCCCGATAAAAGAATAACCGGCCAGTCGCTACCAAATAATAACCTGTCTATCCCAAATGCTTCAAATACCACATCGAGATAAGGATAGAAATCAGCCGGTGACCATTGCTTCCATTTGGCCTCTACAAATAAGCCTGACAATTTGCAATACACATTCGGATGCTTTGCCATTTCCTGCATCAGCACTTTCCATTCATCGATCTTCTTATCCGCGATATCCGGCTTTGCACAATGATCGATGACCATCGGCAAATCAGGAAATTCCGATACAAATTCCAATGCCGGTTTTAACTGGTGATGATAGATCAGTATATCATACGTATAGTTATACGGCTGCAATAAACTAATTCCCCGCTGAAAATCTTTTCTCAATAAAAAATCATCAGGCTCACCCTGCACCACATGCCTCCAACCCTTGATCACCGGGTATTGAGAAAAATGATGCAGGCGTTCTTCAATATCATCTTTACATAGATCAACCCATCCAACAATACCCTTTATGATATCGTGCATATGCGAAAGTTCGAGCAGGTAATGTGTTTCCAGTTCTGTCTGGCTGGCCTGTACCGCTACACAGGCATCTATTTCATTTCGCTTTAATGTCGCTGCCAATTGCCCGGGTAAATAATTTTCCTGCAGGATTTTCATATTATCCGTGATCCAGGCATCTTTTTGTTTTTCGTATTGCCAGAAATGGACATGTGTATCAACCTTCATACGCTACACATTTTTGTTTGCTTGTTCCTATACCATCAATACCCAGTTCCATTATATCACCCGGTTTTAAATATACCGGGGGATTGAAACCCAAACCCACACCAGCCGGTGTGCCGGTAGAAATAATATCTCCCGGCAGTAATGTCATGAACTGACTGGTATAGGCTATTAAAAAAGGAATGGAAAAGATCAGGTTGGCAGTAGTCCCATTCTGCATGATCTTATCATTTACTTTCAGCCAGAGCTTTACATTCCCAATATCTTTTATCTCCTCTTTTGTTACCATCCAGGGGCCGATCGGGGCAAAGCTGTCACAACCTTTTCCTTTGTCCCAGGTACCATTACGTTCCAGTTGAAATTCACGTTCGCTGATATCGTTATGCAAACAATAACCGGCTACATGATCCATCGCCTTGCTTTCTTCCACATAACTTGCTTTTTTCCCGATCACAACGGCGAGTTCCACTTCCCAATCTGTTTTTACGGATTTCCGCGGAATGATCACATTATCATAAGGACCGGTAATCGCTGTTGTCGCTTTCATAAAAATGACCGGTTCAGTTGGTGTTGCTGCACCTGTTTCTTTGGCATGATCTGCATAGTTGAGGCCAATACAAATTATTTTAGAGGGTCTTGCTACAGGGCAGCCCAGCCTGGTAGCGGCAGGAACAACGGGAAGTTTTTCTGAAGAAAGGATCTTCTCCAATTTCTGTAATCCATTGTTCTCAAAAAATGATTCATTGTAATCAGTAACATGAGCAGATACATCATAGTAATTGTCATTTACAAATACACCTGGCTTTTCTTTACCTGCTTCTCCAAATCGTATCAGTTTCATCTATTTCCCTTTAAAGATTTATAATAACAAAATGTAAGCCTGTTATTCACAAACAGTTAGTTCACATTTTATATTTACACGTATTATGTATTCAATTTCAAAAAGCCTCCATCGATAGGATAATCGCAACCTGTTATAAAAGCTGCTTCATCCGAACAGAGATAGAGAACCAGATTGGCGATCTCTTCAGGTTTTCTTCCAATCGGTTGTGTCTTTGCCAGCGCTTCAAACATTTCTTTTTCTTTTCCCGGGTAGTTCTTTTGTAAGAAATCATCTACAAAAGGAGTATGTACACGACCCGGTGAAATACTGTTGCAGCGGATATTATCCTTTAAGTAATCTTTCGCCACTGATAAAGTCATCGCATATACGGCTCCTTTACTCATGGAGTAGGCAAACCTGTCGGCAATACCCGATAAGGCCGCCACCGAACACATATTTAATATGACACCACCGCCGTTTGTTTTCATCTGTGGTATGGCAATATGCAGGCAATTGTAAATGCCTTTCACATTTACTGCAAATACTTTATCGAAATCTTTTTCGGAGGTAGTATCAGCTCTTCCAATATTCGATATGCCTGCATTGTTCATCAATACATGAACAGCCCTGATACCGGCGAACACGCTGGCCACCTGTTGCTGATCGCTTACATCGCAGGCATGTGCTTTTGCTTTTCCACCATTAGCTGTTATTTCTTTAACTACTGCATTTGCCTGTTCTTCTTTTAATTCTACGATATGAACCAATGCACCCTGTCTTGCAAACGCCAGTGAAGCAGCCCTGCCAATACCACTACCACCACCGGTAACGATCACTGATTTATTTTTATAATCAAGCATTAGTTTTATTTCGCATCTGTTAAGGAAAAAATTTTATCCATCAGGATCCATTTCTCCCCAGGCTTACTACCCGGCAATGCCTGCTGGTATTTCCACATCAGGTTTTCCCATTCCTGTACTTTCGGATTTGAGCGGTCGTCCTTTGCCTTTTTTTCAAAATCAAAATTGCTGTTTGTTTCCATGATCATAAATAACCGGTTAGCTGTACGGAATATTTCCATTTGCACTATACCGGCATCTTTTATACTCTTTATAATCTCCGGCCACACCTGCTGGTGATATTTTTCATATTCTTTAATGAGTTCCGGTTGATCGATAAGATCAAGCGCCAGGCAATACTTCCGGTTCATATTGTTTTATTTTATACCCTTTCCATCCAAAATAAAATACCACTACGAAACAAATCAGCGGCACGATATATCCTGCCTGGATATTATTCGTGGCATCAGCAATATAACCCAGCACCGGTGGCAGCAAAGCGCCGCCTACGATCGACATAATGATCAGGCTGGAACCGATCTTGGTCTCATGTCCCAATCCTTTTATACCGAGAGCAAATATGGTAGGAAACATGATCGACATAAAGAAACCGATACCGATCAATGCATAGACGGTAATGATACCTGTACTGAATATGGCAATTGCCGATAAGCCAATGTTGATCACGGAATAAACCGCCAGTAATTTTTCGGGTTTGATATATTTCATCAGGAAAGTGCCGAGGAAACGTCCGCCCATGAAAGCCAATCCATAACCCGCGAGGTAACCCGATGCAACAGTATCTTTCAATCCTGCCGATTTCACAGCCATATTGATGAAAAAACTTGTTACACAAACCTGTGCACCCACATAAAAGAATTGTGCAGCTACGCCCCAGGCCAGGTGCCGGTGCCGTAATGTATGCAAAAGACTTTTCCGTTCTGTTTTCTCTTCTTTGATATCGGGCAGTTTCGTCAACACAAAAAGTATGGCTACCAGGAGTATAATAACACCTATGATGATATAAGGCATTTTTACGCTGTTGACCTCCGATTGCAGGTAAGCGGCTCGTGCCTGTTCTGTCATTGCTTTAAGGTCAGCTTCACTGAAATCTTTCCCCGATAGAATAAAGCGACCACCGATCAATGGAGCAACAGTCGCAGCCAGCCCATTGAAGGATTGTGCAAAATTCAATCGTTGCGTAGAAGTATGTTCGGGACCCAGTATAGTAGCATAAGGATTAGCCGCCGTTTCCAGTATTGCCAGGCCGCAGGCAATAATGAATAAAGCGCCCAGGAAGAACGCATATTCCTGTGTATTGGCCGCCGGCACAAATAAGAATGAACCCAATGCAAATAATAAAAGGCCGATTATAATCCCTGATTTGTACCCGAACTTCTGCATGATCATGCCCGCAGGCAGAGCCATTACAAAATAACCGATAAATACAGCGGAATCGACCAGCGAAGATTGAAGGGCATTTAAACGGAATGCTTTTCGTAAGTGAGGGATCAGGATCGGATCCAGGTTATGTACCAATCCCCAAAAGAAAAATAAACTGGTTACTAATATAAAGGGGAAGAGATAGCTTTTTGTATTACTCATAATGGCAATCTGTTTTTAGTACATAGCCAATCGTCAGGATTTTCTACTCAATTCTATTACTCTTTTTTCTTTGCTGCTGGCAAAAGCCGCTTCGATGATAGTGATCACATTCAGTCCGTCTTCTCCTGTTACCGGCATGGGTGCATTATTGCGAAGGGCATTGTAAACGCCGGCATAATATTCACCATAGTTGCCCGCCAAGGTCGGCACATATTCCTTAATGACTGTCCCGTTCCTTTCTGTATGTAAAAGTCCTTTACCCGATTCCGGTTCCACGCCCCAATCTGCCGTATCAGGCTTTACACCTGTCTGCAATTGCGGTTCCTGTATATCACCCCGGGTTTTTAAGAATGAACCCAATGCGCCATGCAGTACAAAGGAAGGAAACGGCTCCCGTACAAAATAGCCTGATTTCAACCGCACCCGGTGTGCCGGATAGTAAAGAAGTATTTCAAAATAATCGTCGACTTTGGATTGCGGGCGGGTAATGGCCAGGTCAGCAAATACAGCCTGTGGCATACCAAATAAATATAAAGCCTGGTCGATCAGATGCGGACCCAGATCATACAGGCAACCTGCACCAGGACCAGGTGTTTCTTTATGCAGCTTGGGACTTAATACAGGATTGTAACGGTCGTAATGAAATTCTGCTTCTTTTATATCTCCTAATATTCCTTCGTTGAATATCTTTTTTACCGTTTTGAAATCGCTATCATAACGGCGGTTTTGAAACACGGATAATTTTACGCCCCTGCTTTTAGCCAATGCCACGAGTTCTTCCGCTTGTGCCACAGTAGCTGTAAATGGTTTTTCAACCAGTGTATGCTTTCCTGCTTCGAGCGCCTTTTTCGCATATTCATAATGGGTATAGCTGGGCGTATTGACCACTACGAGTTCTACTTCTTTATCAGCCAGCATTTCTTCATAGGTCCTGTAGACAAGAACACCGGGATATTTTTCCTGCGCAAGGTTTTTCGATCGCTCCCATACTGCATAAAATTTAAAACCCGGATGTGTAGTAATAAAAGGAGCGTGAAATACCCATCCACTCATTCCGAAAGAACATAATGCTGCATTGATTGGTTTGCCTGCCATAGACGTATAATTTTTTCCTGCTAAAAATACTCCTTTTCCACGGTGGATATTGATGCAAAAACAATAGTTTCCCGATCGATACCCGCATTATTATTTCCTGTTTGCAAAATTATTTGCCAGAGATACACGGATTGACTGCTGACATTTGCTGTTGCAAACAACAAGGACAAATTTATCCTTATTTAAAAGGCAGCGGTACCACCATTTTCGTTTCTTTCAGCCAGGCTTCCAGCAGTTCCAGCCAAAGATCTGTCGAGCCCGGATTTTCATCCATGCGGATGCCATGTCCACCCTGTGGAAAAATATGGATGCTTGCATTGACTTTCTTATCCAGCAAGGCCTCATAAAACAACAGGCTGTTCCTGACTTTTACCGTACTATCATTTAATGCATGCACGATAAAAGTAGGCGGTGTGCCTGCTGTTACCTGCAGTTCATTGGAATATTGTTCGATCATTGCCCTGGTAGTGTCAGTCCCCAGGAAATTCTTCTTGCTGCCGCTATGCGCATAGGTTCCCATACTGATCACGGGAGATAATAATACCATAAAATCAGCGCGATAGTTCAACGTATCCATTGCATCGCCGATAGCGGATACATCTGTTAAGTGAGTACCGAGCGTGGAAGCCACGTGACCACCGGCAGAAGTACCCATTATTCCGATATGATCTTTTTTCAAACCCCATTTATCCGCATTCATTCTTATGATACGCATTGCACGTTGTGCATCCTGCAAAGGTGCAAGCTCTCTTTGTTTTAGATCCTGCTGGTGTGGTAACCGATGTATCAATACGAATGCGCTTACCCCGATACTGTTATACCATTTGGCTAAATTAAATCCATTATAGAGATATGATAAACGCTCATAACCACCACCGGGACAAAGCAGCACCGCGGTGCCATTATTTTCCTGCTTCGGAACAACAAATGCATAGATACCGGGATTACCCACTCTCCATATCCTGTCGTTGAATAAACTATCGGTAACGATCTTTCCATTGAAGTTGGGCTTTTTACCGGCAGGCCAGAGAGGAATAAATTCCTGGGCGTTAGCGATGGAAATAAATCCAGCTAAAATGATAGTTGCCAATAGTTTTCTGCGCATATTATTGATCAGTTTTGTTTCGCGCCAGGACACAAAGAAAGTACGAAGGCCCGATACTTTTGTATTCTTTGCGTTTCTCTCTTTGTGTCCTGGCGTGAAGCCTATTTTAGTACATATTTATCAAACCAGTTTTTATCCGAAGTTGTTACATTGTTTGCTGACAAGAATATATTCGATAATGTATATTCAGCAGCTTCTTTATCGGTCAATGATTTACTCCAGGCTACACGACCGGAACGATCAGCGCCGGGACCGGTATTTTTATATTCAGCATACAATACCGTTTTTTCATTGTTGGAATCGGACCAGTTGTTCCAACCGGCAGGCACAATTTGTTTGGGTAATTCACAACGGATAAAAGCCGTTTTGGAATATGCGCGCCAGGGTCGCCCAAGATGCATTTTTGTGACATTCGAATCGGCTGTGATCCGGCAATCCAAAAAAACAAACCCGAATTTCTTTCCTTCCGTTGTATTAGCAGCCGTAATAAAGGAATTTGTCTTGCAATGAATTTCGCAACGCTGGAAAACAGCTGTAGCAGCTCCGAAGATAAAATCGGTGGTTCCTTCGATATAGCAATCGACAAAATATTGGCGTGAGTTTTCCCCCGAAGCAAAGATGGTATCCTGGTTGCCGGTAAAACGGCAATTCCGGAATATGGCTTTATCGGCATCTACATGCAATGCCACTGCTTGTCCAACCCGTCCGGCTGAATTAGCAAACGTGATATTCTCTGCTATAAACCGGTTCCCCGAGATCTTTGCTGTATAGGAAGTAAATGTAGTGAGCTTACCTCTTCCTGAATAATCATTGAAGACAATGATCGTTTTATCTACACTTTCTCCGATAAAAGTGACATCGGTATTTTCTGCAGGAAGCTGAATTTTCTCATTATAAATCCCATTCTTTATATGCAATGTGATCCTGGCCAATGGATAAACCCGCATGGCATCGATGGCATCCTGGATATATTTATAATCACCGCTGCCATCCTTGGCTACAGTAAATTCATATTTATACTGCCCGGGGTTAGCTGTTTGTGAAATGCCAGCTCCGGAAATGATCATTAAAGCGATAATTGATAAAATTTTTTTCATACTCAATGTATAATCTATGTGAAACCTATATGTCCTATGTGCCTATGTGGTGAACCTACGCCATGCTGAGAATGAACTATAACTGACTTGCGTAATTTTTACCACATAGGCACATAGAGGTATAGGTTTCACATAGAGATGTTTATTTAATGGCTTTTACAATAATTCTATTCGCCAGTTCTAACTTTTGATTTTTGATTTCAGCCAATACGATCTCGGCGATCTTACGTGCGCCTAGCTCACTGAAATGCGTATCGTCCTGTTTACCATCGGGATAATTCGGATGTTCGCCCGGTGTAAGATAATTGAATAATAATTTGGAAGGCTCCACGCCAAGCTGTTGGTACAACTCCTTGCCTTTAACAGCCAGGTCGATCAAGGGCACATTTTCTTCTTTAGCAACATCTCTTACGATCTGTGCATACACAGCGTGTGTTTCTTCGATCTGGCCGGCATTATCAAATTTGCGCCTTGCCACGGGTGTCAGCAATACCGGGTTTGCCTTTTTGCTTCTTGTATCGGCGATATATTTTTTCAAGAGATTTTTAAACTCATCCTCTTTGGTGTATGTTTTTTTGGTAGGCACTTCATCGTTGTGTCCAAACTGGATGAATACATAATCTCCTTCCTTCATGTCTTCCATCACAGGTTTCCATAATCCTTCTTCCAAAAATGAGCGGGTGCTTCTCCCGTTCTTTGCCCGGTTATCGACAGTAACGGTGGAATCAAAGAAATTAACAAATGGCATACCCCATCCTGTTTCAGGATAGGCGCGCACATCTTTGATCGAGATGGTTGAATCACCGATCAGCCAAACTTTTATTTTTTTGACAGGGGGCAGCCCAAATGCAGTCATCACAACAAACGATAAAAAGATAAATACCTGTTTCATAGTTATATATTTTAAGGAAGGCATGAGGCAATGAATGGTTGCGTATTAATATACAATATATATTTTCATATTTCATTCACTGCCCGTAAAAGAAATGTAAACCTATGGAGGTTTACATTTCTTTTACAACTGTTTTAGCAGCTATTATATAATACCTCTATGACTTATAAATATCCGTCATTTTGTTTAAACTGATCTTTATTGGTTACCGCATCCAGTTGTGTTTGCGGAATAGGCCGCAGCACATGATACGGCTTGATATAAGGAGCTGCATCAGGATTTAAGGCTGCCGTTCTCGTTACCAGCTTACCCGTCCTCTTCAGATCGAACCAACGGAGTTGTTCACCGGCAAATTCCCTGGCTCTTTCATCAAGAATAAAGTCGAGTGTTACCTGTGCAGGTAATATCTGCATATCAGCGGTATGTCCCGGAAGCGCTGCTCTTGTTCTGACGGCATTGATATAGTAAGCTGCGGAATCCAGTTTGCCAATATTGAATTCTGCTTCTGCTGCGATGAGGTACATTTCGGATAGCCTGATCACAAAAGCATCCCTGGCGCTTTGTGCTTCAGCGGCACTTGTTCTTGTTGAATCTTTGAATTTTTTCAAAGAAGCATAGAACTTCCGCTGAACGGGAACTCCGCTTCCGTTATACACTTTCGGGATATCATAAATGGTATACTTCCTCGTCGCTATATAAGCAGGATCAAGAGTGGTTTTGGGAGTATACGCTGCCGTATCACCTATAGCAAATGTGTTACCTCCTACCGTACCTGCTTTATTAGCATACCATACAGTCTGAAAAGAAGCATCATACCTGGAATCGATCGACTGGTCATACATATTCAACAGGGCCAGTGTAGGCTGGTAACGGTTAAACGGTCTTCCGTTATTAATATCACGAAGAAGAATGGTTGTATTGACCTGGTCGTAAACCATCAAAAACATCAGGTGACCATTATTGGATCCACGTGAGTGTCCCGGGAAATTGGAAGTAGCAAGATCATTATAGGCCAGATTGGTAGAATAATCTATCGCCCATACAATTTCCTTATTCTTCAGGTTGCCCATGTTCCACAGATCAGCATAATTAGGTAGCAGGTTATAGCCGTAGTTTTTAATTACTTCGTTGGACAGGGCGATAGCTTCAGCATTTTTCCCACGGGTTAAATACATCCTGGCCAGGAAGGCTTTAGCCACCGGTTGCCACACTCTTCCGTACTCTCCCGGCGCTGTTGCCGGCAGATTAGTCACAGCGAATTGCAAATCGGAAAAGATATGATTGTAAATCGTATCAACCGGGGTTTTGGTAGCAGTAGTAACAGCACCTTCTGTTGGTTGTTCAGAAAAATAAGTAGGACCCCATGTTTCTACAATGTGCCAGTAGTAGAATGCACGGAGGAAACGAAGTTCTGCTTCCCGGGTTGATTTTTGCAGGCTGGTAAATCCATTCACATCGCCCACAGCTTTGATACCAGTGTTACACAAATTGATCGCTGCATAAAAATTGTTCCACTCCAGTGTCAGCGCTCCTGTATTACTTCCCTGCAGGTTGTTGTACGTTGATAATTGCGGGTACACATCACCGCTTCCGTTTGTCCATAGGTCAGTACCCATTTCTGAAATACTATATCCTTCTTCTTTTCCATACCAAAAACGGGTATAGGAGTAAGCAGCATCGACCAGTGCTTCAAAGCCCGCTGGTTGTGTATATACGGTAGCTGCTGTTAAACCGCTGGGATTATATTCTTCCAGTTGCTTTTTGCAGGAAGTAAGCGCAATCGCTAATCCTGAAAAAGCCAGCAGTAAATTTTTTATTCTCTTATCCATAATTTATTTTTTCTAAGTAATAGATAAATAATGTTTGTATTCTATCATAAATCGAAGACAAGACCGGTCACGATCAATTTCGTTAACGGGCGCTCAAAGGAACCAGCACCTTCCGGATCATAGTCATCGACTTTGGAGAAAGTGAAATAATTCTTGAGGCTTACATACAGGCGAAGTCTGTCCATGTGCAGCTTATTCTGAATGTTTTTCGGGAATGTGTAACCCAGCGTCACGTTCCTGATCTTTACAAAAGATCCATCCATGTAACCCAATGTCGTAGCGAAAGGAAGCGCTGCTCTCGATGTATTCGAGTTTGGACGCGGATAGTCATTTGTAGGATTTTCAGGTGTCCAGTAATCAACCTTCGCTCCGTTTTCAATACCATTCGGTTCAAACTTATTGGCATAGTTCGATACAAACATCTGACCCACTCTTGCATAAACATACACATTGAAGTCAAAGTTTTTAAAGGTCAGGTCGTTACTGAAACCGATACTGTATTTAGGAACAGCCGAACCCAATACTTTCCTGTCGTTGTTGGCATCGATCTTTCCGTCTGGCTTAGTACCATCAGGACCGGCAAGATCTCTTACACGGATATCACCAGGTTTGTATCCAAAGCTTTTAGCCAGTGTAGAATCTGCCGTTTGCCAGATACCGATTTTTTCATAGTCATAAAATGAATTGATAGGAGAACCCACAAACCAGCCATTACCAATATCGCTTTGCTTGCTGACCAGTTCTACGATCCTTTCTTTATTATGTGTATAGGTAAATGTTGTTTTCCAGGTCAGGTTAGCATTGCTGATATTCACTGTTTGCAATGATATTTCAAATCCTGTATTTCTTGTCTTACCAACATTCTGTAAAATGCTCGCTACACCAGAACTTGGCACCAATCCTCTTAAAAGCAACAGATCTTTTGTTTTGGAATCATAGTAATCAAAACTACCGGTGATCCTGTTTTTAAGAATGCCGAAATCAAGACCTATGTTTTTGGTGCCGGTAAGTTCCCATCCAAGATTAGGATTACCGATCTGCTGAGCCAGTGAGTAAGCCAGCTGGCTTTGATCATTCCAGGAAAAAGGAACGAGTATCAAACCACTTTGTGTCTGGTATGCATTTACTGCCGAGTTACCAGCCACACCATAGCTTACCCTTAATTTAAGATCATTAAAGAGATTTTGATTATTCATAAAGCTTTCATCGCTGATCCTCCATGCAGCTGCTGCGGATGGGAAGAACGCCCACTGGTTGCCGCTTGCCAGTACAGAAGCTCCATCCGCACGACCCGTTAATGTCAGCAGGTATTTTCCTTTATAATTATAATTGGCCCTGAAAGCACCGGATATTAACTTATTAGCCGAATAACCACTGCTGAGAACTATATTGGAAGGGTTGTTTTGCAACGCATAGAAAACCTGGCTGGCAAACAACTGGCCTGTAGCAGAAGCAGTATAGCTTTCACTCTTATCAGAGATATAGCTGGTAACAGCCGTCAGACCCACTTCATGATTGTTGAATTTCTTTGTCCAGTTAACAATGTTTTCCCAGTTGATATTAAATCCGTTTGAGTTGGAAACACTGGATAAAGAACCGGTTGATAAAGCTCTGCTGATCGTGTTTGCCCCCTGGAATCCTCCATTACGCGTATTGGAACTGGAGATACCCAGGTTAGAACGGATAGAAAGTCCTTTTATGGGTTTCCATTCTGCATAACCGGTCGATAAGATACGGGCGATCTTGAATTTATTAAAATAAGCACCTGGCTCTTCTTCGAGCAATGGATTTACCTGGTTGCCATTTCCGGGGAATTTAGGAATCGTTCCGTCAGGATTATAAGCAGCGAAATAAGGAATTACTTTATTTGCTACTGTCAGGATACCATCGGAACGTAAATTCTGATCATAATAAGCGAGTTGATTCTGAAGACCCACTTTAAAATTCGTAGCAATAGTCTGATCAATGTTCAAGCGTAATGTATAACGGCCGGAATAATCATTGTTCAGCAATCCTTTCTCTTTATAATAATCGAAGGAGAAATACACTTTTGTTTTATCTGAACCCCCTGCTACACTGATCGAATAATCCTGCTGTGAGCCTTTATTCAGTAACAATCCCGGCCAATAAGTAGAAGCCCCGTTCTGTACGGCTGCCAGATCAGCCGCACTGGTAAACACTTTCGGATCATCCGCAGGGGAGTTCCAGATACCGGCGGTACGATATGCCTGCCTTTTCTGCTCTGCATACTCAGGACCTGTCATCGGTTTTGGATAACCAGCTACATCTGTTATTCCATAATAACTGCCGACAGAAATTTTGGCTTTACCTGTACTGCCTTTTTTGGTAGTAATGATAATAACGCCATTGGCACCTCTTGATCCATAAATAGCGGTGGAGGAAGCATCTTTCAAAAATTCGATGGATTCGATATCATTAGGATTGATATCCTGGAAACTTCCGTATTGAATCCCATCTACGATATACAGGGGTGAGTTACCTGCGTTGATGGAACGGTTACCACGCACGGTCACACTGACATTGGCACCGGCACCGCCGCTGCTTCTTACAATGTCAACACCAGCCACTTTACCCTGTACACTTTCAATAATGTTTCCGGCTGGCACTTTTCTTACTTCGTCTCCCTTTACAGACACCACTGATCCGGTGAGATCACGTTTTTTAACGGTGCCATAACCGATCACAACTACTTCATCCAATGATTTGTTATCCTTATCCATGCTAACGGATACAGGACCGGATGAATTAGCCGTTACCGTTTGAGCAGCATATCCTACCAAACTTATTTCCAGTTGTACCTTACCGGTATTGGAAGTTTGAAGGGTGAAATTACCGTTAGCATCGGTACGCGTCCCATTATTCGTACCACGTTCAATAACGGAAACATCTGCCAGCCCCAGCTGTGTTTCTTTGTCAATAATTTTTCCTGAAATCTGTCGTTGCTGCGCCTGAGAGAAGAAGACAATAAAAAGGCACACCAAAAGAGATGCAATTTGTTTCATACCGCAAGCAGGTTTTTGAGAGTTTGAAATACAGCTGCACTTGTGCATCAATAGCGATAAGCGCAGCCCGGTCAATCGTCAAAACAGTGTGATCACTGTTTTATAATGAAGCAGTTATACTATCCGCATTATACAGCAAGTCTACGTGGATAATAAATAGATATAAGTTAATAGGTGTTATTTTTTTACGCAATCGTTACCGGTAACGATGCCAATTTTTTTAAATAAGAAATGAAGAATAAGGAATGAGAAAGTAAGTTACTGATGACAGAATGCCACTTTCTCATTTCTTATTCCTTATTCTTCATTTCTTATTTCAATATATTCTCAAGATCACCTGGTAAGACTATTTATATACATTTCGATATTAGTATAATGCTTATCCAGTTTATTGCCGGCTGCATCGCTGGCATCATTCGGATTTAACCCGTTTTTCTTTTCCCATGTATCAGGCATGCCATCACTGTCAGCGTCGGCCGGAGCCTGTAAAGATTGCAAAGCAGGCCATGCGCTGATCGTTGCTTCATAGGCTGTGCCATGTGGAAAGTGTCCCTGCACATCGATCAATCCTCCTGTCCTTTCTTTTACTTCTTTAATGATGCGCTGATCCATAGTATCCCGGCGATAACTGGCGCCCACTTTTTCCAATACAGATTGATAAGCCTTTTCAGCCGTTTGTGTATTAATGGTAACCGCAGTGACCGGTTTATCTTTCACAGCTTCCTTTTTATCGTCTTCTGTTCCATTGTTACCCATCAAAATGCCTAACCAGTTATTCTTTGTTACATCGGCCGCACCATCGACATAGTTTCCATCGACATAATATTTACCAAACGGGATCACCGGTTTTTCCCAGCGGCCCGGGTTGACTATTCGGTAACGCGCCCTGGGATTGGTAGAAGGTCCGTATTTGAAATAGTTATTGACGAGACTATAACTTCCTCCTTCTCCTGCGTAAATATTATTGGAGCCCCAGTCGTAGATAACATTATTTCTATAGTCTACATTTTCTTCCGGGATATTCCTGATACCATCAAAACGCGGGTTACGGTTATTGCAATGAGCGAATAAATTATGATGCGCAGAAAGATGTCTTCCACCCCAGATACCGCCATAGCCATGATGTTCATAATCTTTATCGCCCTTTTCAAAGTGATAAGAATAGTTAAGCGGTTCCATAACCAGGTTCCATTGCAGCGTAGTGCTATCTCCTCCATACACAGAAAAGACTTCATCCGTACTCCAACTGAAACTGCAATGATCAATAATGATATTGTTACGGCGTGTGCCACCGAATGCATCATCACCACCATTTCCATCTACCATACCACCACGCTGGTATTTATCTCCCATGCGAACGCGGATATAGCGGATGATCATATTGTGCCCACCTAGCGACACTGCATTATCGGCTAAACAGATTCCATCACCCGGCGCTGTTTGCCCCGCAATGGTTACATTTCCTTTGATAGAAATTTTTGTTTCGAGATGAATCGTACCCGATACGGCAAAAACTATGATGCGGGGAATATTTTTTTGTGCGGCTTCACGAAAACTACCGGGACCGTTATCATTAAGATTGGTGACCACCATTACTTTTCCACCTCTGCCGCCAGTTGTGTATTTACCAAAACCTTCGGCTCCCGGAAAAGCAATATTTGTGTTATCATCCAGGCCAGGTGCCAATATTGTCTTTTGCGCCGCGCAGGAAGAAATCACGCCGCAGGCGATCAGTACGGTAATAAGTTTTGTTTTCATGCTGGAGGAAAATAAAAAAGTCAAAAATAAAAATTCAAAAGAGTAATCTCCTGTTAGACGATATACGGATGTTATACTGTTGCTCTTTTGAATTTTTAATTTTGACTTTGGTTTAGTATTAATTAATTTTTAATAAACGTCATCATCACTTTATTTTCACCAAGCCTGTATTCTACATAATACATTCCCTGTGCCAATCCGTTAATATCAATCATTGTCTCGATGGTATTGGCTTGTGTATTTTGTTTCCTGATGATCTGGCCCGATGTAGTATAGAATGTCAATGTTGCTTGTTGTGTTGTTACCGGGTGCGCAATGAAAATCGTGCGCGTTGCCGGAACCGGGTAGATAACATATTCACCGGTTACTTTATTAAATCCGTTCAACTGAACGTTGACTGCATCAGCATCGGAGCTGGTATGTGTCAATACACCGGAGAACATTCCTGTTACCGGCACATTCAATCTTATTAATAAAGTCGTGGGAGCTACCGCACCATTTACACGTGTCAGTGTAAGCGGTGTCGATTGCCATGAGGCACCGTTATTTCCAGAGATCTGGAAATGCGCCGGTGGCGTAATGATGATATTACCTGTCAAACCAATTCCTTCCACGGTATAGCTCTGTGCAGGTTTTGGTCCGCCTGAGGTTTGCGGGAATACTACAAAATGTTGTGTGACTACAATCACAGGTTTTGGAACGGTATTACCGCTTACCGCTACATTCTTCGTAGCTGCGCCGCTGCTGGTAACAGCAATGTTGCCTGCATGCCCGCCCAATACAGTTGAATTTAACCTGACAGAGATCGTTGTACCGGCAATCGTACCACCGGCTTGTGTCAGTGTCAGCGGCGTTGTTGACCAGTTGGTACCGTTGGATGATATTTCATAATCGGCCGGAGCCGTTACGGTAATATTACCGGTAAGATTCGCTCCTGCAACTGTAAATGTTTGAACAGCCGATATAGTTCCCAGTATTTGTGTAAAGGCTGTTGGTGTACCCGTTGTAGTGATCGCCGGAGCAGGAATAGCATTACCGCTTACTGCAAGGTTCACATCCGGTGCGCCCGTACTGGTATGAACGATATTGCCGGATGCATTACCCGACGCTGCCGCATTCATGCGAACAGAGATCGTTGTGCTGGCTAATACTCCGCCGGTTTGCGTTATTACCAATGGCGACGCATTTGTTTTCCAGGTAGTGCCACCATCGCCTGATACTTCAAATCCAACAGGCGGTGTGACAGTAATATTACCGGCCAGGTCAGCTCCTGATACAGTATAGGTTTGCGCAGCCGATGGTGTGCCTACTGTATGAGAGAAAGCAGTCAATGTTCCTGTTACTGTGATCGATGGAACCGGAACCGTATTACCGCTCACCGCTACATTTACAGTAGCAGCGCCGGTACTGTTATGCGCAATATTTCCATTGGATGCACCCAATGCGGTTGCATTCAGTCTTACAGAAATGGTTGTGGCAGCCAATGCGCCGGCTGTTGGCGTCAGCGTCAGCGGTGTTGCATTATTGAACCAGGTGACACCTGCATCAGCAGATACTTCATAATTCGCCGGTGCGGTAATGATTACATCCTGCGCCAGTCCTGTTCCTGAAACAGTATATGTCTGTGCAGCCGATGGGGTTCCCAGTATTTGTGTGAATGCTGTTAATGTTCCCGTTGTTGTAATAAATGAGGCAGGTAATGCCGTTCCGCTTACCGCTACATTCATTGTGGCAGCCCCTGTACTTGCATTGGCAATAGTACCATTGTATGTACCGGTACTGCCGGCATTCAATCTTACCGAAATAGTTTTGGCAGCTACCGTACCTGCTGTTTGTGGTAATACCAGTGGCGAAGCATTGGTAAACCATGTCGTACCACCATTGTCAGATACTTCATAGTTAGCAGGTGGTGTAATCGTAATACCGGTCGTGAGATCGGTACCGGATACTGTATATGTTTGAACAGCCGATGGCGCTCCTATTGTTTGAGCAAAGGCATTCAATGTGCCGGTCGTTATAATTGCAGAAGGAGGACCAGCTACCGGTGTAGCGAGACCAATGACCTTTACATCTTTGAGCATACCATATCGTCCGGCGGTACTGCTGCTGCAACTGAAATAGAAACGGAAGGTGATCGTTTGTCCCGGCGATAACGTAACACCGGATGCACCTGCTACTTCCAACCTGAATTTCGATACGGGTCCTGTGTTTTCGTTCAACAAGGCAATGGGTGATGCAAACGTGCCCGGTGTTGTGGTCACATCTGCGGAATCACTTACAAAGTTGCTTAATGAATAAACAACGGCCAGCTTGGTACTGCTTGAAGTATTGTAAAACCCTGCTGTAGTTAAAATAGAATCGATCCTGATCTCATTGCCTGGTTTAGCTGTTACCGTAAACTGTTCGTACCAGGAACGTTGCAAGGTACCCCCGGGACCACCGGCTGCCGTGCCCCATGATCCATCTCCATTGGTGCTCGCACCGAATGCCTGGCCATATTGAGGAGAGTATGCCTGCACAGCTGCTATTGTAGTACCATTTGATATCGTTAACCTGTTGAAAGTTGGTGTGCTTGCTGTTACTCCCGAAGAACGCACATTGGCGCTATCAGCTCCACTGGTAGTAAATGGCCAGTGCTGGATCACTTCTTTGATGGATGAAAGGGCAGTGGATGTTCCGGTCACTTTCACATCTTTTACCATTGCATACCGCCCGGTACTGCTGCTGCCGCAACTAAAGTAAAGGCGAATCGATAAGGTCTGACCCGGCTGTAATGTAACTCCCGGTAAACCCGCTACTGATAATGGGAATTGTGTAGTAGGTCCGCTTGTCTGATTTAATAAAGCTGCAGGATTATTGTATCCGCCGGGAATGGTAAATACATCGGAAGAATCATTCACAAAATTGCTTAAGGAATAAACAACGCCGAGTTTGGTATTGCTCGATGTATTATAAAATGCACTGGTAATATATACTGAATCCACTTTTACACGATAACCGGTAGCGGCTGTAACGGTGAATTGCTCATAGTTTGTTCTGCGCAGGTTGCCACCCGGCCCACCAACGGCTGTTCCCCATGAACCATCACCATTAGCCGTAGTACCAAATGCCTGGCCGAATTGTGGCGAGTAAGCGGGAATAGCTGGTACGGTTGTACCATTCGAAACATACAAATTACCAAATGTGGGTGCACTGGCAGTTACTCCTGCATCACGGATCAATACACTGTCCGAATTGTCCAACGTCATTGGCCAGTGTTGTAACGTAACTGTTGTGGACGCAGCAATGACAGCAGTAGTGCCCTGTAGTTTTATATATTTGGCAGTACCGCCACTTGTTTCGAGTTTAATGCTGTCTGTATACGTTCCTGCTGCAGCCGCATTTAAACGGATGCCGATCGTTGTTGCTGCGAGCGTATTGGAAACCGGTGGTAATGAAATAGTGGCTGGATTCGCTTTCCAGGTAGTACCGCCGTCGGAAGAAATTTCAAAATTAGCAGGAGGAGTAAGGATAACATTACCTGTCAGGTTTTCGCCCGACACGGTTGCATTCTGCAATGCAGAAGGCGTACCGAGGTTTTGAATAAATGGTTGTATAGTACCTGTTGTAGTGATTGCCGGTACAGAAGATATTTCTACTGTATCGGTAATATGTGAAGCGTATCCTGCTTTTGACCCAACGAGATAATAGAAATAAGAAGTACCTGCTACCGGCAATGCATCGGTCAACTGGAAGTTGATCAGGCTATCATTCGAAGCCGTCACTTCACCAATTTTTGCATATGCTCCTCCGCGTGTAGCAGAACGATACAATTCATATTTTATCTGATCCATTGCCCAGCTGATGTTCCAGTCAAATACGCTGTTCGCGCCGGCTTTTGTACCCCTGAAGTTGGAGATGGCAATATCTCTTGCTTCATTGCTGCAAAGCAAGGGACTTACGCTACAGGGATCCCATGAACCGAATAAGGTCGCATTGGTATAAGTTGCCGCATCTGTCGCGTTCAACTGGAATGACCAGGGTACGCGCTGGCTTACGTCTACCGGTGTGCCATTAAAATGTTTGCTTTGATATTCTCCATAATAGATCAATGCGGTGTTGGTTCCGGCATCCCAGATGGACCAGCCTTCCGGTTTTACTGTAGTTCCCATACTTGTGTTGAGGAATACTACTTTATTATTCGTCAATGGTGAAGAACCGGTGCTGTTCTGCCAGGGTCTGCCCAATACGTAAGTGGTGGCGCCGGTGTTATCCGGTATTTTACAATT
Organism: uncultured Bacteroidota bacterium; assembly: GCA_946479615.1. The sequence goes on from CAMLGR010000003.1 coordinate 54,254, forward strand.
GCGGAACACATATCCATACGCTTGTCCCGGCGGTGTATTCGCTGCCGTGATATAAGATCCGCCGGAGGTTGTTCTTGATTTTGGATAGACAATTGTTGAATCGAATACTGCGATCGAACTTCCGAAAATGAAATCGATATTACCATCGATATAGCAATCCTTGAAATAATGGCGCGGTGTGCCGCTACCCTTAATATATAATGTATCCTGGTTGCCAAGGAAACGGCAATTTTTAAACACAGCCCTGTCTGCATTCACCAATACGGCTACAGCCTGTGTACCATCGCCCCATGTATTGGCAAAGGTGATATTGAACGCTGAAAAATCCGGTGCATTCACGGTGAAGCTGGCCGAGTTTTGTGTGCCTACTGTGCCGCCACCTGCGATCGGATCGCTGGCGCCATCGGTATAATAAAGAACCACATTCGCTACACTTTCACCAACAAGTTGAATAAATGGCTTATTGGAAGGGATAGTGATCTTCTCCTTGTATTTTCCATTCTTTATGAAAATGATAAATGCTGTTGTCTGTCCTGTCGGAGCGGCATTGATAGCTGCCTGCACCGTTGTATAATCCCCCGAACCATCCTGCGCCACTACCAACGAGGTACCGGCAGGAGCCGTCGAAGCAAACGCAGTTCCTGATACGGCTACATTCGCAATATTTGATCCCGCACTTGTATTGGAAATATTTCCGTTGTAAGGACCAGCCGCCAATGCATTTAATCGTACGCTGATCGCTTTTGGAGAAACTGTTCCTGCTGTTTGTGCTACGGTAAGCGGATCGGCATTACCATGCCAGGTAGCACCTCCATCACCCGATACCTGGAAATTTGCTGGCGGTGTAATTGTGATATCGCCTGATAAGTTCTCACCCGATACCGTATAGCTTTGTGTGGCCGATACAGCAGGAATATTTTGTGTAAATGCATTCAGCGAACCGGTAGTTACTACCGTTGCTGCATCTACTATTCCATTGATATAATTTTCAAGATTGGTATATCCATTACCAGCTACGCCGGCCCTGTCCGCCGCATCATTGGGATTTAATCCATGACTGGTCTCGTACGCATCCGGCATGCCATCATGGTCGGTATCAACAGGTGGTGTAGTAGAATTTAATGCGGGCCATGCATTGACTGTAGTTGCATAGGCAGTGCCATGCGGATAACCACCCTGCACATCGATCAATCTTCCTGTCCTGTTCATTACATCATTAACGATCCGCTGATCGAGTGTATCTCTTGAAAAACTTGCACCGCCATATTGCAGTACAAGATTGTAAGCCTGCTCTGCTGTATGTGTAGTAACAGGTGCAATATCAAATGCCGTGGTTACTTTCGATAACGTGGTATCGGCCTGGGTGCCGCCGCTCATCGCTGCACCTAACCAGTTGTTTTGTGTAACGGCAGCAAAACCATCTACATAATTTCCCGATAAATAATACTGACCATAAGGAAGTACCGGCGCCGAAGTTTGTTTACCGGGATTGATGACCATCGACCTGACCGCCACACCACTGGAAGAACCGGTAGAAGTAGAAGGCCCGTATTTGTAATAATTGTTTACAATGTTATAATTACCGCCTTCTCCGCCATTCACATTATAAGAGGCCCAATTGTACAATACATTATTCCTGAAGTCAGCATTTTCCTGCCCGGCTGTAAATGGGGCAAGGTTGCGGCTGCCATCAAAACGTGGCGCCCTTCCTTTTACGTGTGCAATTAAGTTATGATGAAAAGAAGCGTGTTTGCCTCCCCAGATGCCTCCGTATCCGTGTTCTTCAAAATCAAGATCACCGGTTTCGAAGTGATATGAATAATTCAATGGCTCTGTAATAAAGCTCCATTGAATGGTAAGACTATCTCCGCGATAAATAGTCAACGCTTCATCAGAGCTCCATCCTGATGTAACGTGATCGATGATGATATTTTTATTTCCCAGGTTGCCGAATGAATCATCGCTTCCACCGCCATCAACCATACCCGCATTCTGATTCTTATCTCCCATCCGGATCCTGATATACCGGACGATCACATTATCGCCACTGATCACAACCGGGTAATCAGCCAGGCAAATACCATCGCCGGGTGCTGTCTGACCAGCTATCGTGGTATTGGCCCTGATATTTAATTTGGAAGTAAGATGGATGATACCCGATATCCTGAAAACAACAGTACGGTAAGTAGCGGTCTGGCTCAGTGCATAACGCAAACTTCCCGGGCTGTTATCGTCATTGAGGTTGGTGACTTCGAATACAGTAGTGGGTGTGCTGACTGTTCCCCTGCCGCCGGCAGCAAATCTTCCCGCCCCTTCTGCACCGGGGAAAGCGATCTGTTGCGACCAGGAAGAATAAAAGGTTAGCAAAGCAAATAAAAACAGGCATACGCGATAACCTGTTGCTTTTGCGATTGAAGGAACAGTAACATGGTTCGTAGAAATGATCATATGCATTTATTTATCGTTAGCGGAGAACACAGATTGATGAATTATAATAGATTTCACTGATCGATTTTGATGGTGAGCATATTGCCGTGAATTCTCCTGGGTGGAGAATAGTAATCAGTGAAATCTATTCTAATCCATTAATCCGTACTGTGGTTCTATGGTCTCCAGCGCGGATCACCTGAAGTGGTCCTGCCGGGGAAAGCATTATCGACTATTTTGAAATTACCGGTATACGGACTTTGCCATATTTCGGTAGATTTCTTAGCATAAGGTATTACGTTCGGTAACTGACCTGTAGCATTGGTAGAAATGAAATCACCCAATGTATACGTAGCCGCTACATCGATCACCGATGCTGCATTGACACGATATCCTCTTACATCGAAAGCGCCGGCATTACTTTTTCCCTGCCCGATAATATTATTCTTAAAGCTCACAGGCAATGTAACGATATCGGTACCTGCTGTGCTGTAATCGATAAAGTAGTTGCCGCCGCGTGGCGCTTCATTGATCGTGCAATTGTCGATGATCACTGAATTGGAATTATTCCGGCTGGTGACGATCTTTTCTGCTTTATAGATAGTACTGTTGGTAATAGAGATATTGTTCGCTTTACTGGTGGCCACATCCACGGTGATCACGCCATAACCCGACAAACTATCGAGGATACATTTGTTGACAATAAAATCATTGATGATAGCAGGCTGTGACTGTGTTCTGAATACGCCTCTGAATATTTCAGCCGTGCAGGATTCAAATTTCACTTTACCGATGGTACAGGCCACATTGATATTGAATACATATTTAGCTGCATAATCACTTCCTCTTAAAATGATATCACTGAAAACCAGTGAATCGATCGAGGCGCCGGAAGTGATATTGAAGTTGTTGGACATGAAAACGATCGGCTGATCGGGTACTAACAGATCGGAGCCCGCTGTAAATACCAGTGATTTATCCAGGTTGATCTGGTTCGTGATATTATAGGTTTCTCCTCTTTTGAGCAGGATGGTACTTCCCGATGGTATGACAGGAAGCGTATCCTGTAATACCAATGGGCGATCCGTAAAACCTCTCAGGTCAATGATATTACCAGAGAAAGATGCCTTGGTACTGAAATCTGCCCAACCACGTACTGTTGCGCCACTATAGAGATAAATGATGTACGAGGTCGTTGCATTCAATCCCGATACGATCTTGTATTGATTGGTAATATCACCTGCAGTAACGGCGACATCCTGTACCACAGAACTATCCGAGTGCAATAGTATTTTGATACCAGTCACAGCAGCACCGCTATTGGTCCAGCTAACTTTCACCGAGTTATCATTGACCTCGCTGATCGTAGGCACGTTCAATATAGATGGGAACCTGGCTGTTTTGATAGAACCCAGTCCTGCTACTTTCGAACTATGCGATGTATCCTCTGCTATTGCTCTTACCTGCACCTGGTACAACCTGTCCCAGGCAAGATTCTGGAAATAAGCGGAATTGGTATCGAGGTCCATGGTAGCAGCGATCGTACGGAATGTATCGGTACTTAATTGTGCCTTATAGGAAACAGCGCCTTTTACAGGCTGCCAGGTAGCACGGATCCAGTTGCCCTCGGATGTCAACGCTTCTTTCAACACAGGTCTGAACAAACGCGGCGCTTCGCCCAGGTCGTCTGTTTTATGACAGGCAGTAAGCACTACCAGAAGGGTAACCAATCCGAAGAATATCTTTTTCATCATAGTGTTGTTAGTGTTCGGCATAATAATTTATTTGAATTAATACCCGTATTGATTTTGGAGCGTACCAAGGCTGCTTGATACTACTGAATTATGCAAAGGCAGGATATACCTCAATGGAGTTGCACCTGTCATATCAGGATATCCTCTCCATTCCTGGTTGATATAAGCTGCCGGAGCATTGGTGGTCGTATTATACATGGAGATCAGCCAGCTTGTGCGTGTATATCCATCAGGATTATCGCCTACATTGGGTGAGTTGATCACAGGTGGCGCAACAGCCGGTTTGGTAAATTTGTTATAATACGTGATCGTTCCATCACCATTTCTTTTATAATATAAATAATCGGGGAGTGTAGAGTAAGTACCCGTACCATTAAAGGCATCCTGTCCCATAGCGATCAGTTGATTTCTTACTTCCGCTACTTTTTTACCAAAGAGATTCCAGCGCGCGAGGTCATATTTACGGAGGCATTCGCCACCAAATTCCCAGGCTCTTTCATTGACGATCGCATCAAAGAAAGATTGTTTGCTGCCGGATACGGCGTTGATATAAGCTTCTACTTTATCGGGCCATTGTGACTGGTCAAAAGCACGTTGCCTTACCAATCTCAGCGCTTGTTTTGCATCTGCAGAAGGACCGGAAAGTTCATTTTCAGATTCTGCAAGCATCAATAAGATATCCGAGTAGCGCATCAATGGCCAATTAATACCGGTTCCTTTCGCAGAAGCCGAACCCAATGGTGTAGGCACCAGCATACGATTCCATTTGCCGGGAGCGATTGAACCCGTGCCGGTTGGTTGCTGCAAGAGGTCCTTATCATAATAAACCAGGTAGCAGGTAACCGGTAAGCGTTTATCCGTTGTATCGAAAGAATGATAATATGTAGGAGGAAAAGAAAGATAGTTGGATCCAGCGCCATACGGATGCGTACCACCATCTACACGCACACCCATACACCAGGCTACATCGCCAAAGCCGGGATGGAAGGCCACTTCATATAATACATCGCTGTTCACCGGTTTGATGTATTTATTCTCATTCATAAACACCGTACTGAAATCAGGTAATGGTCTTGGTTTTAATTCGATTAGTTTTTTACAGTATTCATTGGCGATACGATAATAATCGAGATAATCCGCTTTACGTTGCATGGTATTATCGGGATAAAGCCAGTAGCCACCGCGCATCAATGAAAGACGGGCGATCATACCAATGATAAATTCGCGGTTGACACGTTCAATACCATAATCAAGACCATCGGCCCATGACATTTTTGGTTCTACCCCTTTCAGGTCATTGATAAGAAAAGTAAGAATGGAATCACGTGATGTACGGGGCAGGTAGAAATTATCACCGGCCCGTGAAGGGTTTGTTTTAAAAGGAACATCTCCCCAATGGTTCATCAGCAAATAATACCAGATGGCAAGTAATCCTTTTACTTCACCCAGCAGGTTGTTCAATACTTTGCTATCAGGATTTTTAGGAAGTGCGATCGTCGTCAATCCAAACTCACACTCATTGGCCCTGTTGATCGCGTTGTAGGAATTGTTCCAAACTGTCAGCAGATCGGCATTGGAAGGTGTACATTCATATGACCAGATATCACGGCGGGAGTTATCAGGAGAAGCGCTCACCCCACCCACTTCAATATCTGAATTACCGGTGAAGATATTTGACACCCGGGAAGTGAAAGCATCCTGGTTAAACAGTGCATATACACTATTTACCGCCTTGGCGGCATCCGCTTCACTACTGAATACATATTCTTCCGAAAAGTTGGACGGAGAATCTGATACCAGGAATTTTTTACAGGAAACAAAAACTATGGCAGTTAATGCTAACCCAAAAAATAATATTCGTTTCATGTCGATTAATTTATTAATTGAAACTCTATTAGAAAATCACGTTGACACCTACTGTATAGTTACGGCTCTTTGGATAGGCTGAATAATCTACTCCTGGTGTCAGCTGGGAATAAGAACTGTTTCTTGTTGCACTTACTTCCGGATCATATCCTGTATATTTTGTCCATGTCAATGCATTGTATACAGTCGCATAAATTCTGAATTTCGTCATGTACATCTTCGATATCCATCTTTTTGGCAAAGAATATCCAATCGAAATATTGTTCAGACGCAGAAACGATCCATCTTCCACTGCCCATGAATGAAACACCGGTGCAGCTGTACCTGATGAGAACGGTGACCAGATCGTCGCATTTGCATTTAATTTTCTTAATTCTTCCAGGTCAGTTACCAGGTTACCGTTTGCATCTATGTATTTAAAACGATTGTTGTAATCAGAAGTGGCCAGCATATTACCGTAAGTAGTACGGTATAACATATTAAAGGAGATCTTACCGGTATTATAGATATCATTCCCCGCCACCCAGTTAAAGAAGGCGCCGAAATCGATCCCTTTATATACTGCATTGAATCCAAATCCACCGGTATGTTTTGGCAAGGCGCTACCGATCACCTGGCGGTCGGCACCGGTGATCGCACCATCGCCATCCAGGTCTTTTAATTTCAATACGCCCGGTCTTACAGAGATACCGCCCAGGAAAGAACCTACATTGACTACACCGGGCTTCAGTACATAGGCATTGGTTGTTGCATTATAAGAAGAAAAATCATCAACCGAATACATGCCATCGGTTACATAACCATACATCAAACCGATCGTTTGTCCTACGTACACACGGTAATCATCCTGTGTTTTCAGATCGGTACCGGCCCAGTTGGAAGAGAATGGTTTTTGATCCACTCCATCAAGTTTATCAATCTTAGCCCTGTTGATACCGATATTAAAGAAACCGGTTAACTGGAAATCGTTTTTATTAATGATCGTACCGTTCAATGATAATTCAACGCCCCTGTTGGAAGTCTGACCGATATTCAACTGTTGTTTGGAGAAACCTGTAGTTGGCGGAATATCTGATTCAACCAATAAATCTTTTGTTGTATTCCAGTAGGCATCCAATGTACCGGACAACCTGTTTTTGAACAGGCTGAAATCAAGACCGGCATTCCGCGTGGTGGTTGTTTCCCATTTAATTTCAGGATTGGGCAATAAGGAAGAAGCATATCCATAATAAGGTTGAGCCACATCGCCAAAACCGATCGGCCTGTTATCTGTAGGTGTAAACAACACCCTGAACAGATCGGAGCTTAACCTGTTGTTACCGGCCTGGCCATAACTCAACCTGAATTTCAGGTCGCTGATAAAACTGACGTTCTCCATGAATTTTTCTTCAGACATCCTCCAGGCAAAATTGGCCGCGGGGAAAATGCCCCATTGATGACCGGGAGCAAATTTGGTAGAACCGTCTGCTCTTGCTGTGATGTTGAAGATATATCTTGAATCGAATGTGTAATTGATACGACCGAAGAAAGAAGCGATCTTATCTCCTGATAAAACAGAAGTCGTGTGCCTGTCCTGTGTTCCCAGTGTCATACTGGCAAACAATTTTTCAGGAGTAACATTTGCCGCAAAATATTTAGCGCGGTTAAATTCACCAAACCCTTTACCGGTAACAATGATCTCCTGTCCACCCAATACAGAAAGCTGGTGCTTACCCATCGCTCTCATCGTATAGTTCACGGTATTGGTCCAGCGAAAACCTCTTGCTTCTGTATTGGTGATTTCTCCCAGGGGAAGATTACCACCCACGTTTCTTGATTCACCAGTCAATGGACCATAATATCTTCTGTTTTGACCAAAGCCAAAATCAAGACCTACTTCACCACGGTAAGTAAGATTGTGAAGTAATGACCAGGAAAGACCTGCATTTAAATTGAGGGTTTTTGTTACCTGTCTCCTGTAATCCTGTGCCACCAGTTGTTGCGGGTTGATCAGGCTTTTCAGGAATTGTTCATAATCATCATCAGGACCAGTTGGGTCGATCTCGATCTGGTCGGCGATTCCATTGACCGGGCGGGTAGTTACGGCATCGCTGATACGAAAACTGGAACTACCGGAAGAACCGGCGCCATTGACTACTGTATGAACAAAACGTGTAGCAAAATCAAGTTTGAATTTATCGGAGATCTCATGATTGAGTTTGAAGTTGAGATAGTTTCTCATATAACCCGAGCCCTGCAGCAATCCATCATCTGTATTGTTGGTAACGCTCAGGCTCATTTTTGTTTTGGCGGTACCACCAGATACACTAAGACTGTGTTGCTGTGAATAAGCAGGCGATCCGAATAATTCATCCTGCCAGTTGGTACCTTTCTGGTATTTATATAAATCCAGGTCGTCGTAAGCACCAAAGTACTTGGTAAAATTGTCTACTTCGGTTTGATTTCTCAACCGTGCATATTCATATTGCGCCAGTACAAACTCGTAAGGCGATAATACTTTTAATTTTTTAGGAAGTGTGCGCGCCTGGCCATAACCGTTGTAAGAAACGGTTGTTCTGCCCGCTTTTGGAGTTTTGGTAGTAACGATTACCACACCATTGGCGCCGCGCGCACCATAGATCGCTGCGGTAGCTGCATCTTTAAGGATATCGATGCTGGCGATATCGGCAGGTGAGATATCATTGATGCTTCCGACAGGGAATCCATCCACGATATATAAAGGTGAGTTGTCCTGTGTTACAGAACCGCCACCGCGTATACGGATCACGATCTCAGCGCCGGGTGCACCATCGGTAGTTGTAACCTGTACGCCGGGCAGTCTTCCGGTGATCGCTTCTGCGGCACTCGATACCGGGATTTTTTCCAGTGTGGATCCAGTGATAGAAGATACAGTACCGGCAAGATCTCTTTTCTTGGTAGTACCATAGCCGATAACAACCACATCTTCCAGTGAAGACACGTTCTTGCTGATCTTTACATCGAGATTATCCTTGTCTGCCGAAACACTGGCAGAAGTATAACCCGAATAGGTAATCTCCAATTCATGTTTGCCGGTAGATGGTACCTGGAGGGTGAATTCACCGTTTGCATTTGTCTGCGTGGTAGTTTGGGTGCCTTTGATATGAACGTTAACACCAACAAGAGGAAGACCTTCTTCATCTGTTACCTTACCTTTTACCTGTCTTGTCTGACACCATGAGGTAAGCCCACAAATGAGCATCATGCACAAAAGTGCAGTCAATTTTTTCATACACAAGCAATTTTAGCAGTGACCTGGTTGGTCCGTTAGAAAAAGAGAGTTGTTTTATGTCGCAGGATAAAACAACTTTAATTAAGACCGTGAATCTACACTCCTCATGATGAATATAGGAACAATAGAAAGCCTTTTTTTACGCAATCGTTCCCGGCAACGATGTCATTGAGCATTGTAATACAATTGGTTAGACGACTATTTGCAATTGGTAGTTTGGACAACAGCCCGTTGGGCGATCGACAGTCATCAGGCCGCTAACTGCGGGCTGGCAGACTGTCTGCTGCGGAACTGCGATTTAATTCAGTAACTTTAGCCATCTGATTAACCGCTATAGAAGGAATCCACGCCATGAAGTTTGAAGCTGTAACCATTAAAGATATCGCAAAGGCCCTGGGACTATCAACTTCCACAGTTTCAAGGGCTTTACGCGATAGTTATGAGATCAGCCCGGAAACTAAAAAGCTGGTGCTGGAATATGCGGAAAAGATCAATTATCACCCCAACCCCATTGCCCTTAGCCTGAAAGAAAGAAGAAGTCTTTCGATCGGCGTTATTGTCAGTGAAATCGCCAACAGCTTTTTTTCGCAGGCAATCGATGGCATTGAATCCATCGCTTATAAAAACGGGTATAATGTTATCATTTCCCAAACCCGCGAATCGGTGGACAGGGAAAAGATCAACCTGAATTATTTAACCTCCCGCTCTATCGATGGCCTGGTGGTATCAGTGTCTGCCGAAACTACGGACTTCAGTAGTTTTCGCGAGTTGCATGACCGCGGGATGCCCATCGTATTCTTTGACCGTATCGTGAATGCAATCAATACACATAAAGTGATCGTTGATAATTATAAAGGTGCTTATGATGCGACTGCCGAACTGATTGCACAGGGATATAAAAGTATTGCCGCTATTACCAACAGCGAGATCCTTTCCATTACCAGTGAACGGCTGGCCGGTTATAAAGCCGCGTTAGCTGATCACCGTTTCGCTGTTAAAGATGATTTTATACGGTTCTGCCCCCATGGTGGTTTGGTATTGACAGAAGTGGAAGAAGTAGTAAGCGGGTTATTGAATCTTACGCCCAAACCCGATGCGATACTGGCACTGGGTGATAAATTAACTACCGGCACGTTGCGTGTACTGAAATCAAAAAAAATAGCTGTGCCGGAAGATATGGGATTGATGGGTTTCTCCAACTCCGAAACCACCGAACTGATCGATCCTCCACTTTCCATTATCAAACAACCCGCTTTTGAAATGGGAGAGATCGCTACCACTTTATTACTACAACTCATCGAAAGCAAACGTCCTGTTACAGACTTTGAAACCAAAGTACTCGCTCCCCAACTTATTATCCGCGATTCTTCAAGAAGACAGTCGGTTAAGACAAAGGTTATAGCCTAGAGATTGGTGTTGGGTGTTAAGTTTTAAATTTTAAGTGTCAGGTGAATGCTGTCGCTTAATAGTCTATACCTGATATCATCCGAACACCACCAATGTAATATCCTGAAGTTATATTGATTTTAAGTGAATGATCACGCCTGACGCTTAAAATTTAAAACCTAACATCACCACCTCCCCAATTCACCCGCTTCTTCTCTCAACCCATCCGTTTGTTATTCTTCCGGGGATTCCTGCTTTACATCTTTGCCCCGAACCATTAATAACTAAAGACTTTATGAAAAAGACATTTACGCTTAGTTTGTTTTCTTTACTGATCTCTTTTCTTGCCGTGGCAGCAGGACCTACGGTGCCTTCCAGCAATATCCAGTTCCCGGTTGCCAGTATCGATGGCGATCGTTTGCAGGTAACATTCAATAAAGGCAATGGCGCTTTCCGCATTATTGTGATGAAAGAAGCCAGTGCTATTTTATCAGTTCCTGTTAATGGAAAAGATTATACAGCTAATGCAACATTTGGTACAACCGGTACCGAGTTTTCTCCCAATGATGGATACGTGGTGTATCGCGGTAGTTCAGGTAATACGTCCATTACACAAACGATAACTGGTCTGAAACCCAATACCACTTATTATGTAAGTATTTATGAATTCAATGGAACAGGTGCGGCTACCGAATATTTATTAACGGCACTTAGCGGAAGTGCGACCACCAAAACAACTCCTTCGGGCCAGGCTTCTATTGTTTCATATACGAATGTAACCGGCAATAAGTTGACATTGAACTTCAGTGCAGGCACCGGCGACAGGAGATTAGTGATGGCGCGTAAAGCCAGTCCTGTTAATGCAGTCCCTCAAAATTTAACCGATTATCCTGTTTCTTCTTCTTTTGGCAGCAGCACAGCGGTTAACGGCAATAATTATCCCATTTATAAAGGAACCGGCTCTACAGTTACAGTTACCAACCTGGAACCCAATACAACCTATTACTTTACCATTTTTGAATACAATGGAAACCTGGGACCCATGTATTTAACACCAGGTAACGAAGGAAATAAAACAACAACGGCCGGTCCTACACAGGCATCAGGCACGATCAATTTTACTACCCCTATCGAAGGTAACCGTCTTACGATGAGTTTTCCTGCCGGCAATGGCGCTCATCAATTGATCATTGCGCGCAAAGGACAGGCTGTAACAGCAATTCCTGTAAACGGACAAACATATACCCCTGGTACTGCTTTTGGTTCCGGTACTGCTATTGCTACCGGTGAATATGTAATGAATACGCTGAACAACGACAGAACATTCACCAATCTTGATCCTGCTTCGGTCTACTATTTCAGGATCTATGATTACGATGTCGATATCAATGGCAACACCTATTATCTCACCAGCAGTTATTCAGAAGGAAATAAAAGTACTGCTGTTACACCGGCACAGGTAACAGATGTACGATTTGAAAATGTAACAGGGACTACAGCTTCGGTAAAATATACACAAGGCGCCAGTGATTTCCGGTTGATCATCATGAAAGAAGGAAGCCCGGTGGATGCATTACCCACCGATCTCACAAAATATACAATAGCAAGCGCAGTGTTTGGTCAGGGACAGGCGCTCACTCCCGGTAATTTTATCATTACGGGAAGCACGAATGGCAATACCTTGAACGTAACAGGTCTTACACCCGGCACTACGTATTATGTAGCGGTATTCGCGTATAACGGGAATAATTTCCCGGTGTATGCAAGACCCGCCGGAACGGCCAGTACCATTACTCCCAACCAGCCATCTGCCGCAGGGCAAAATTTTCAAACAAATACAATTGAAGCAAATTCATTCCGTGCGCAATGGTCAGGTGGTGATGGCGCCAGGAGAGTTGTTATTGCCAGGAAAGGTGCAGCAGTAACCGCCGTACCTGTAGATGGAACTACATATACCGGCAGTCCTGATTTTGGCAGCGGTGATGAGATAGCAGATGACCAGTTTGTCGTGTATGATGGAACAGCGCGCGTGATCCCTGTACAAAACCTCGCTGTCGGATCAGTATATCATTTTGCTGTTTTTGAATATAATATGTCGGCAGGCTTACCCGACTATCTTACTTCGTCCTTTCTTACCGGAACAGGAACTACAGTCGCTATTCCTACTTTACAAACAAAAGATATCAGCGCCAGCAATATCCAGAACACACAGGCTACGATCAATTTTGCTGTTGGTAATGGAAGTAGCCGTTTGTTCATTATCCGTGCAGGATCGCCGGTGAATGTGGAACCGCAGGATCTGCAAAGCTATAGTGCTTCTGCTACCTATGGCGCACAACCGATAGGGGCCGGTAATTATGCTGTTCAGAAAACAGGTGGCAATACTCCTTTTACCATTACTTCCCTTTCTCCGGCCACTCATTATTATATCGCTGCGTTTGAATTGAACGGCTCGGCTGCGCCCGTGTATATGCGCCCGGCGGCCACTTATGATTTTACAACAACCGGCAATAGCATTACACCACCAACAACCAACGCCAGTGGTCCGGCATTCGATACACCGGATGGCAATAAATTAAATTTCAGCTGGAACAATGGCGACGGTGCAAAACGAATAGTGGTGATACGTGCAGGCGCTCCTGTCAGTTTCACTCCAGCCGATGCTGTTGATTATGCAGCCGATCCTGTAGTGGGCAATGGAACCGATCTTGGCAATAATCAATATGTAGTCGCCAATGGAACCGTCAACAGCGTTATAGTAACTAATCTTTCACCTGCCACGGTATATCATTTCGCAGTGTTTGAATATAATGGTAATAGCCTTACTACGCGCTACCTCCTGGCAGGTGCATTAACAGCGAATAAATCCACTGCTGCAGCTCCTGTTGCCGGAAGTACCGGTGTAACAGGTGTAGTCAATAATTTAACGATCGATCTTAGCTGGAACAATGGACCAGGAACAGGAAGGATTGTTGTGATGAAAGAAGGAT
>CAMLGR010000004.1 GCA_946479615.1 uncultured Bacteroidota bacterium
ATTATCCCGGCCCGAAGCAACCTCCATGTATAGTCCAAGTAATTTTATCTTGTGATAGGACTCGAAAGTTCGTAAGACTCTTTCCTGATGCTTTAAGCCCAGTTGACTTTTGCCTTGTCTTTTCGTGGATACTCTGCAATAGCCGAACGCTTTTTTCATTTCAGGATTTAGATGCTGCTAAATCCATTATACCGTTCGCTCCTTAACGGTGGTTTAACTTTAACGGATTTGAAAAAAATAGTGCTGAAATCCCGACAACTGCGAAAGGCCATAAAGCCGCTAAAATCAAGGCTTTTCGCAAAAAGTGTTGTCCTTGAAAGTTCATTGACAAATCTGCCTTTCCAGTTCGTTCCGATCCACCGTCTGATAATGAACAAATTTTTTTGTCGAAGAATAACTGCATCTTGCTAATTGAATAAAACGCCCGCTAGGGGTTCTCACCTGCAAAGATTTTTTTACATTTCCAAAACAATCTTTACCTTGAACCGGACTTATCCTTATCAAATTCATTGTGTGCAAAACGGACGTTTAATTTCCAAGCCAAAGCATAATCTTCAATGCTATTCACTTGGCATTCTTTGCACTTTCTGTTTTGTGCTATCAGGCTTCAGTCAGTCCACTTCAAAATCACCAACAGGATTTTTCCAATTACCACCTGCGCCCCAAGCGGGAAAAATTTCCTCCGGCATGACTACCGGCATTGTGCCACAAGGCCCGCATGTGCCTAACCTCAGTGGCAATGTGGATTGGACACAAGGAAATATTCAACAGAAAAACGCAGTATTACTCAATGCCGGCGAACAACAAAGGAAAGCAGAAATTGAAAAGGAGATCAGGCAGGAAAAGATGTATCAGGATCAGCTTGAATGGGCAAAGAAAACAAAGGTCTATCGTATGGCCTTCGATATGCTGATGCAGCTTGAGCCTGACAGTTTTTCGTTGGCCAGAGCGGTTTATATCATTGAAAGCGCCTATTTCGATGGGCGTATGAAATACGAAAATTTCATGGCGGGTCTTGACCGCTACGTCGGGATTGTACGGCAAATCCTGAAACGGGAAGGACTTGATCCAAAGGATAACCTGGCGGTGAATTACGCCATTCAAAAACTCTATCAGCAAAGCAATGCTTACTATGATCGCAAGACCAAAAAGACTGTTACAGTTAAGCCTTTCAAATACGACTTCGAGGATTTCAGAGGAGAAAAGGATTATTTCAAAATGTTTGTCTCGAAGCTGATGGTAATCGGTAGCGGTCAATGCCATTCCATGCCCTTGCTATACCTGCTGATTGCCGAACGTCTCCATGCCAAAGCATGGCTATCCCTTGCCCCGCAGCATTCCTTTGTCCGTTTTGAGGACAAGGAAGGCAATCTGCTGAACTTTGAAGCCACGAGCGGCAATATCGTATCTGATAACTGGCTGACGGGATCGGGATTTATCACAGCAAACGCCCTGAAAGCGAAAACTTATCTCGATACCCTGTCGCAACGCCAGCTATTCGCGCAATGCCTCTCCGATATGCTGCTCGGTTATATTCACAAATTCGGATATGATTTCTATGCCGAACAGATACGGACAAAAATCCAGTCCATCAACCCGGATAACCTGACGGCGCGGATTCTCGATGCCAATAACAAGACGGAATACGCCCTGCAAAAAATTAATGAAGCCGGGCGGCCCAAGCTGGCTGATTTGCCCAACTTCCCGGAAGCCTATAAAGCCTATCAGACCATGATGGCATCTTATGAGGTCGTTGATCGTTCCGGTTATCAGGACATGCCGGACAGTGCCTATCAGACCTGGCTGAAATCCATCGAGCAGGAAAAGAAAAAGCAGGAAACGAGGAAATTGCAGGAACAAATGCAACGCAATATTCAATTAATGAGAAAGCCCCGTTCGATTGTTGTTGATCGAACAAGGGAATAAAACCAAACCGCCACCATGAACCGCCTGTATTATTTAATGACATTTGTGTCGCTATTCGCGGCCAGATTTTCCCTGGCGCAAGACTATAATCCTTACAAGTCTATCGGCAAAAAAGGAAAAGTTGTCACCTTGTCGAAAGGGCGTTACGTTGAGACTTTCGATACCGACAGCATCCAGCGTATCGGTTCTGTTCTGTTCAACATCCGAACAAAGAAAATCGTCAAGCTGCTGAATGCAAAAAGTGTTTATAATCGTTTTTCTGACAATTCATCCGCAAGTCGGTGGTACAGCCCCGATCCGATGGCTGAGAAATTCAGGGATTGGAGTCCTTATAATTTTGCCCTGAATAACCCCATTCGTTACAATGACAAAGACGGGAATGCTCCCAATGATATTGTCTATTTCAACAGCCAGGGGCAAGAGATAAGACGGGTACAGTCTAACACGGTCTTCAAGACATACGTTCAATATACGGGCACAGCTATGAGTGCTAATCAAAGAACCGGGCCGACGACTGTTCCGGTGACGCAAACATTTGAAGCGCCTATGCCGGGCGTTGCTACAGGCTATGAAGATTCAAAATATCAGAAGAATGACTACCAGATTGCGGCAAGCACTTTTATCCTAAACAGGGAACTTAGCAAAGAAACGTCGGGATTGCCCGGCTTGAAAGGCGATCTTCCTGTTGCCGCTAACCATACGTTGGGAACCGACATGCCAGCGCAGCTTGATGTCGATGTCGTGAAAGCGATGGTTTTGGTCGAAAGCGGGGCTGGTACCGTCAATGGCGTATTTAAAACGGGAACGACCGATGTCATGCAAGTGAACAATTCGGGCGATTGGGGCGCGGACAAAAGCGCGGTAGGATTGACGAACGGGCAAACCATGACCCCTGAGACGAGCATCAATGCCGGTGTAAAGTGGTTATTTTTGAAAGGTCTATCGTCGAATGCAAGCGGTGTATCCAATTGGCGAAACGGGCAGGGAGGTAATTGGGATGATGCGGTTCAACGCTATAACGGCGGCGGTGACAAGAATTACCTGCAAAAGGTTCAGAACAACGTAAACAATATGCAACCGGCACAACCGGGTAATTATTAATTCTAGTATTGAAATGAAAATTATTTGGACACTCGCGATCCTTCTTATTGCTTGCGGCAACGGGCAACCTAATGTGGCAGACAAACCCGTTCCTGATTCGGCGGCCAACTCCCTAAAACGCACGAATGATTCTATCCAGAATCCTTTCGATCATCGGCCTTTGCTTGATTTTGATGGCTCTTATTTCAAAAAAACAGACAGTCTTAAAGAATACATCATTCGAGTTTTCAAGAATGACATGGAAGGTATTAGTACATCTGATATTAAGTCGATAAAACTATCGCAGGAAAGTCTGATAAAGAATCTTGGAAAGACCGCTGTCTATTCAATAACTTTTTCGGATCAATTACCTGAAGTAGCCTATAAGAATGCGTATCTGATTTTTGATGAACAAAAGAAGCAAGCAGCTATATTGTTTTTGACTGGTATCCGTTTCATAAAGTTAAAAGAGAGCGATCCTGATTATCTACTATCCGGTTGGTATCAGGTAAGGGGAAAGGGATATGCTTTAGTTTATCAGTTTGATAAGGCCGGATTGTTCAATGTAATTTTCGATTCGGCTGACAATACGGGATGCGAAAACGGAGTACCTATATTTAATGCCAGTCTCGATTGCATGAGTTATGATCCATTCCTGCTCCAGTTCAGCAATAAGGACTGGAATAGCGACGGTTTGAATGACCTTCAATTCAAAGGCAACATAAATTCCTATTGTGCAGGTTTGGAGAATAATACCGGAAGGAATGATAGAAAGCCTTTAAAAACGGAACAGGTCAATATTGTTTTCCAGACTTATCAGAGGGGCGATAGTCTTTATTGGCAACTGGCAGATACATCTCTTTGTAGGAAACTCAATCACGACTAACGCTAACCTGTCAATATGAAGTTCCGGCTTTTAGTGATGATTGGATTACTTGCCTGTTTTTCCGTTAAAGGTCAGGACAGTATTTCCTGTCAGAAGATCAAGGACGCTTATGCCGAAGCCTATTTGAAACTGGACAGCCTGGTATCGCAAAACAAATCCCGTTCCTTTAAGGATGCTGTTTTTATTGTTGAGAATACCTATCTCGGCGCTTCTCTTGATTACGCAGCCTATGATATAAAAATCCGGCAATTGGCTTTTCTTGTCAGGGAATGGGCGAAAGCGAATAAAATAAAAGCATACCCCTATGATGACAGTACCAGCCTGATGCTGAATCAGGGCATCTTCACGCTGATGAAAGACAGCATTCGTCTCCTGGGGCATGATGGGTCGCCAGATTTAGTGACCATCCCTTTTATTTACGACTTTAATGACTTTGCCGGAGAAAAAGACAGGACAAAGATGTTTGTCACCAAGTTGCTTTATACCTATTCAGGAAATTGTCACAACCTGCCCTATTTATACAAGATGCTGGCAGATGAGTTAGGCGCTACCTGCTGGCTTTCGCTTGCGCCAAATCACATGTATATAAAAAACCGATGTAAGAAATTCGGCTGGTATAATACCGAACTGACAAACGGCCAGTTCCCGATAGATGCGTGGATCACCGCGTCCGGCTATATCCCTGTTAAAGCAATTCAGTCCGGCCTATATATGGACACATTAAGCAACCAGCAGGCCATAGCCTTATGTATGCTCGACCTTGCTAAAGGATATGAGTTTCAGACGCACGATTATGAGGATGGATTTATCCTGAAATGTTGCGACCGTGTCTTGGATCATCATCCCGTCAATGGACAAGCCCTCCTATTGAAAGCTGAGACGCTGAAACATATTTATGAGAAGCAAAAAGCGGCGAAAGACCGGCAGGCAGGCAATACATACGGCCAAATGGAAACGATTTATGCCAGATTATTTGACCTGGGCTATCGTGAAATGCCGGAGAAAATGTACATGCAATGGCTTATGAGCATTAATGAACAGAAAAAAAAGTACACAAATAAAAATATTAAAAGAACACTAAACGATAAATAAAAATAAATGGTATGGATGCAATTCGACACGAAACTATGATGAGGCAAGTCTTGCAATGTGCACGTAGTTACGAAGTCGGAGCCGATTCGGATAACATATTTTGCAGTTAATGTTTGGCTCTAGTTAGCGTTACCTTGGCAACCGTCCAACCTAATTTTTTTAGGCTTTTGGAATAATCTTTATAGGAAGAAAAGAAGCCGATTTCCGGGTCTTGCAAATCGTCTTTATGAAGTACCGCGTTTCCCCAAAATTTTCCTTTGGGGTTTACACGAACAAAGTAGGTTGCAGACTTAGTAGCTTTTTTCATTCCCATCTCCAGGCTTGTAATGAAAGTTACTTTGATGAATGATAATAGCCTATTCAGGATAACAGACCTCTTTTAAACCACGGGCCGGTGTTTCCAGAACACTCTGATTTCTTTCGTGTTTACTTTCTTACGTGCTTGCGACAGATCATAGTTTTCCTGTACGTGCATCCAGAACTCCGGTGACGTATTGAAAGCTTTTGCCAGTTTTAAGGCCATTTCCGGTGTTATGCCTTGTTTGCCGTTAATGATAGCGGACAGGGTCTTGCGGGTAGTCTTCAGACCCTTTGCCACTTCTTCAACCGTAAGGGTCTTTTTGGTTTCTTCGCGCAGGCCCTCAATTGTCTCGCGGATCAGTTCGCCGGGATGGGCGGGATCATACATAGCCATAGTTTTTCTCCTTTAATGGTAATCCAAATAATCAACATCGTGAACGTTCTCGCCTTCAAACCGGAAAATGATCCGGTAATTCTTGTCCACCTTGACCGACCAGAATTGCCTCAATTCGCCGGTAAGCTGATGAAGGCCATAGCCTGGGACATTCAGGTCACCAGGTGAGATAGCCGCATCAAGACGGGTCAACATCAGGCGTATTTTACCAACATGCTGGGGTTGCAGCTTTGAGGCGTTACCCTTCTCGTAAAACAGCTTTAACCCTTTGTGCTGGAAGCTCACAATCATAGTACAAATGTAACATGAAACGTTTCAGGTGTCAAATTTATTTTTTCACCCATTTTTAGAGGGAAAAACAACCATTTATAGTTCATTCGATTCGTCTGAAAGGCTTGCAGCCTTAATACTGCAATATCCTGCTATTGTATTCGTCAAGAATATTAGAGGGCAGGGACTTCAAGTAAATTTCAGTTGTTTTAAGACTGGAATGTCCAAGCATCGTACTGATGGCATTTACCGGGATCTGTTGCAGCATGGCCTGCGTTGCAAACGAATGACGGCTTACATAGCTCGTCAGGTTTTTGTCTATGCCGCATCTTTTAGCCAGTTCCTTTAGCCTCGTGTTATACCTTTTTCTCGCCCATTGGATATCCTTTTCCTGCAAGAGGGAATTTTCTCTTTTTACGATGGGGAAAATATAGCTGGAGCGTTTGTTGATACCAATATAATGCTCGAGTATGCCCTTTAGATTGGGTGTCATTTTAATATCATAAATCTTGCTTGTCTTTTTGCGCCGGTAATTGATACGCCCGTCTGTTATATCGGTCTTTCTAAGCAAGGTCATGTCTTTGAAATTCATGCCATACATCATATAGCTTGCTAAAAAATAGTTCCTGGCATCGAAGCATTTGTCATCCGGCTTTAAATCGACATCAATGATTTTTTTGATGAGTTCCCAGTCAAGCGCGCGTTTTTCAGTCGGGGCATTTTTTATTTTGTAATCCTCGAAAGGATAATATTTTCTTTCGATCAGCCCGGCCTTGATTGCTTTTTGGTAAATAGCCCGCATGGTCCGCATATAGACGGAAAGACCGTTAGTGGAATTGCCCTTGCTGTAATGGAAACTTTCAAACTTTGACAGGAAGCTATACGTGATTTCTTTAAAGGAAAGGTCTTTATCGGGGATAATAGCCTTGATACAGTCCTGATACGCTTGGACAGTTCCGGCTTTGCCGGCAGCTTTCAGTTTTTCAATAAGGTTGTTGAAATAGGACAAATCGGTAGCGGGCAAATCTTTTTTGTCGAGATATTTTATAAAATCGGTTATCGCTTGCCTGTATGCCTCGGCTTTGTTTTGAACTTTGGCGGAAGCCAATCTTTTTAACAGCCACCTGAAACAGGGTATGCCTTTAAAGGAAAGATTTCTTTTATTGATATAGCTCGACAATACATCTGCCAGTCCCTGGTAGCATCTTGCCGTTCCCAACCTGTTGCTCGTTTTTAGTTGCTCGACAAGTTCTTTGGTAAAGGAAAAGAACGAAGCAAAGGAATTGTTTTTAGAAATCCTGTTTCGTATATCGACAACTGAAAGTTTTTGCAATTCGCCGGACTCATGGAGTTTTAGGATAATATCCATGCCGTCCGATCTTTCCTTTTGAATCCGATTATTCAGCCTGGTAACCGTTTCAGAACTGCCGTGTGTGTTTTTCACTTTACGGTTTTTGTCATCCCAATCTTTCTTTTGAAGATTTATATCAAGAGGGATCGATGTTGTTCTGCGGTTGTGCCCGAGGCGAAGGACGAGGGGATAAACGCCCGATGCTTTGGATCGGCGTGTATCCAGCGCGATAACTAAATTGGTACTCATAAGTGTTCAAAGGTAAGATCAATTTGCACACCATTTGCACACCGAAAAGCATTTTTCTTCATGCCAGCTGGCCTCAAATTTTTATAAATCGCTGTTTTTCAGTTCAATTTTCGCCAACAAAAGCCAATAGAGGCCATTAATCCGATGCCTTACAAGCAGAGGGTCGGCGGTTCGAACCCGTCAACTCCCACTCAATACAGTAAAGGGTTTCAGTAATGGAACCCTTTTTCTATTTTGGCCATTTGGATTGCTTTTTGGATTTGAGAGTGAATGGAATTTCCAACTACTTGCGAACTATCCGTGCATTGTTTAATAAAGCGATCAAAGACGATATTATATCCGCAGACTATTGCCTGTCCAGCAAGTTCAAGATAAAGAATGAACGCACTATTAACCGTACTCTGACTGTTGCAGAAGTTGTAAACCTCTATCTATCTGCGGATACACCTATTGGGCATCATAGAAACCTATTCATTCTTTCCTTCTTCTATGCTAAGGCCGCTTCCTGGTTACGTTTTAGCATTACCGGTGACACGCTTTTGTTGGTTGACACGGACAATATGATCAAACCTTATGAAAAGGAAGAACTGTCTCTATTTTATTCTTATCATAATTACAATCATACAAACTCATTGCATTTTCCCACTCATTATTGCCATATTTTCTTGAATAAAACCGAATGAAGTATTTGGTGGTTGCGCCTGAACCGTATTTCCGTTCCAGTATATTTCCCTTTACGCTAAATACACCCTGGCTTTTAAATTGCTTTTTCTTGATTAAATCATTATAATAGTCATAGCCCACCGTATAAGAGGATTGTATTAACACATAGTATTTGCCGTCTGCATCGTAACTGGTGACCGAGCTTAAACTATTACCATATAACCCACTGCTGGAACCCCAGGTGCCGGTCAGCTGTGTTTTATAGTTCACACTTTTGCCGGTAACGCCATTTATTTTTAAATTAAATAAAAGAAAATTCAACGCCATACCGGTTTCGCTGCCCAGTATCTGATCAGCTGAATTGATCACTGCTACGTTCGATCCCACCTGTATCAACAGCACGGTGCCTTTTATAACATCACCATTGCCCGACCCGGTCTTAGTAATGCTGTTGCTTAACATATAATAGGGCAGACCCTGACAGGTGAACCCTTTTTCATGATCGCCCTTTTCAAATAAAAGATTGTTAGGACTCCCATGCAGGCTCCAGCCATCGAAAACCTCGAAGAAAATATGTTCCATATCCTTTTCCAGGCTGCCCGATGATTGTACCACATTCATAAACTCAATAATTCTTTTTCCTGCAGGTGTATTTTTTTCTATCATTAAACTATTTTCTCCCGCATTTAAACTCCATGTGGGCGGAACAATGATGGAATAAATATTTTTGCCTCCTGAACCAGTTGTATTGTTTGTCGGTGAAGCCGCATTTTCATTGGCCAATTTTTCAGCCGGCTCATTCAACTCCAGGCTTTTTATAAGATCCATTATCTGGTCTTGGTATTTACTGTCATTGGTCATTATTGTCACATTAGCCATTTTGCCGTTTCCGGTAGCGGTTATCAGTGTCACCCACCCTTTATCGGCGCCATCGGTATAGCCTGCCTGGCCCGAAATAATGTCCCATCCTTTTTCAGTAGCAGGATCCTGCATGGATGGTTTCCCGGAAACAGTCACGGTGCCCTTTACCAGTTTTTCCCAGCTACTGGTAAAGTTTTCACGTGCGGGTGTCGCAGTTGCCGCCGAACGCAAAATAATTGCAGCGGCATATTTTCCCGTAGCATCTTTGGCAGACAACTGTATGCCTTCCGGCATTTCTATTTTGTCCCAGCCCTGGGGGATGGTATAGCTTATTACATCAAAAACCTGCTTTTGGGCCAAAGCGCATGCGACAAGCATGATATTCACCGCAATAAGAATTATTTTTTTCATGTGCAACATTTATGGGGTAAAAGTAGGTGGCCGCAATAGCCCCGGCAATCATCAAAAAGCATGATTTTTCCGGAACGGCACAGATCAATGGTATCCGCTGCAATCAAGCTGCCGGGACAGCAGCAGGATGGTCTCTGAAGCAGCTAGTGATAAGTTTAAAAAAAGCAGGAAGGACAGCCCAAAACGCGAAGAAAATTTGTACCGCGGGGGCTGAGCCGGCAGTTCGAACCCGTCAACTCCCACAGATAATCAAAAGCTCCAACATTGTGTCGGAGCTTTTTGCATTTAATAATTCACAAACAAATCTTACATTCATTCAACCTAATTATCATGAAAGTTTATTTTTTATTGGCTTTAACAATGCTATCTGGTCTTGCTATCACTGCACAAACAATAAAACGAGATACACTTATCCTGGAAGATGGGCTTGCCTATTGGAAAGGAATGGAAATACAGGTAGGCACCGGAACCGAGCCATCAGCAAAGAACTATAAGGAACTTTATATTGGTTCCAAATGGACAGCTAAAAAAAATCTGACCGCAGAGTGGAGTGGGCGAAAACTGATAGTAACCGGGTTCAAAAAAGTGACAATGGATTTGGGCTACGGACCTATTGACCGGTATATACTGATACTTGAGGCTGGCAATAAGGTAAAAGTGCTTTGCAATATTGAAGAAGCACAAGGAAATGGAGAAATTTTAGAAACCAGAGAGCCGAATATTGCACCACTTCCTCCAGCCGGAAATTAAAGAAGTATACTCGCTTTAGGCAGAATTGAACTTATAAGCAGAGGCCGGCGGTTCGAAGGCGTCAATTCCTACCGGTCAAACCTAATAAGGTTTCAGGCAAAACTGAGTTCTCTGAGTGAACGTGCAAATCCACAATATTCCAGTTCGATCCAAATGATGAATTTCTTGTCATGATTCGGCTACCTTATCTGTGCTTACCAGCTTTAAAATATCCGCAGGCAGAGATTCTATGGGCTTGCATTCTGTTATGGAGTAATGAAATTTGTCAATCACACCCATACGCCTTCCATCAACGTAATCACCTTGCCCTGTTCGCCGCCTAAATGCTCTGGACGCACCCTTTTCGTCATAGATATGTTTGAGCACATCCGCTTCCTGATAAATACAGATTCCACCTACGTCAGCACAAGGACGATCATATTTCCAAACGACAAAGATTGGAATGTTTCTGTCGTACTTCTGCCTGTCCTCTTCTTTGCATTTGAAGTAGCTTTTCAGCTTCGGTTCATCGACTACCAAAGCCTCTTTTGGATATAGCGGGTCTCCGAGTTTTTCCCGCACCTTCATGAAAGCTTTGCCTTCGAGATATTTTGCTTCGACTCGCGCGATCAAATTACCTTTATTATCCAGCACCATGATGTCGGGATTCCTGTGCACATCCGTGTCAGTGCATTTCAGTCCCGTCTTTTCAGTAATGAAATTTTTAAGTTCGGCAACGAGCATTTCCGAGTTCTTTAAGTCCCTTGTAAAGGGATATGTCAAGGCCGAGGTCGGCTGGCAGATTTTGCAGTCTCCGCAAGGCTTCGACCAGTTGGAGAGGTTTTCCAGGTCAGCTCGGCATTGGAGGGCCATAGGTGAATAATTAAAGGATAAGTTATTTGGTTAAGGAGAAAAGATAATGTTTTTTTAAGCGATTTTTAAATCAGCCAAAATATCGCATAAATAACTAATAAAGAATCAATAATTCAGGAAGTTTGCTATTTTTTTTAGTAATCTTGTGTTAATTAAAATCAATTCATGATCTATTCCGTCCATGCCATTCAGGAACAGCTTTCAATTACTTCTGATGAAATGAAAAAATTGCTCCTGCGTCACAAGGTCAAAGTTGGCAAAAGCGGCAAATTGACAAAAAAAACCTATGATGCGCTAATAAAGAAATTTTTGAAACCGATCAATAATGATAATCCCACTTTTTACATTCTGAACGGAAATAAGGTCCCGGTCAGGCAAAGACCATATTATGAGAGTGAGGATGGCCGCATCTCAATTTTTCAGGACGATGCTATTAGTTTTTTGGAAAGTCTTCCACCGAAAAGTATCGATCTTATCGTGACCGATCCTGCTTATTCAGGAATGAACCAGAAACTGAAACTTGGGAGCGGCAAGATCATCGGAAAATATAACGAAGCAGGTAAGGAAGATGCCAAATGGTTTGAAGAGTTTCACGACACTGAAGAAAATTACCGACGATTCCTGGATGCTTGTTTTCGTGTGCTGAAAGATAACAGGCATATCTATTTAATGTTCGATTCCTACTCTCTGTTGTCTCTTGCGTCATTAGTCAGAGAAGTTTTCGAAGTTAAGAATATACTCTGCTGGGATAAGGCCAATATTGGATTAGGCCATTACTTCCGTCGCCGGCACGAGTTTATTTTATTTGCAAGCAAAGGCAAAAGAAATCTGAATTCCAAAGACATTCCTGACGTTTGGAAAATCAAACGCGTTACCAGATCGCTATACCCCACTCAAAAACCAGTTGAAGTATTCGAACTCATGCTGAAAGGCAGTGCTGAAAAAGACTTTGTTGTCTGCGATCCATTTTTGGGCAGCGCTTCGGCGGGAGTTGCTGCAATAAAATCAGGATGTAAATTTTTGGGCTGCGATATTTCCAATAAAGCACTCACCATTTCTAAAAACAGACTTAGCCAATTTGCAAAAACCAATACCGATCCAGAACAAAAAGCATCGCTTATCGCCGATGATGAAGCGATGAAAAAACTGCTTTCGAATGGCAAATCTAAATAAGACCAGGACACTTTTTGCATTCACTTCACCACGTACAATCGGGAAGATCATCCCGGAAATCGAAATCCTGATAAACTCGCTCAAGGGAAAGGAGTGGAATACGAAGACACAAGAAACTTTCTTTAGAAAACTGTTTTCCTCCAAATTCTATGAAGGTCATACAATGCCAGACGATATTGCTCTTGCCGCAAGAGACAGGATTACAAGAGCGCCAAAAGCGCTCGGGTTCGTAGACCTCAAACCCAAAGTGGCATTAACACCTGTTGGCGAACAGCTCTTAAGTGGTAAGAGAACGCATGAGGTGATTGCAAAACAACTCTTCAAGTTTCAGCTTCCTTCGCCCTATCACAAGATTCCTTCGGGCCGCAATTTTAATGTACGTCCGTACCTGGAATTGCTTCGGCTGGTAAATGAACTCGGCATGATTTCAAAGATGGAAATTGCGATATTCTTTGTTCAATGCACCAGCTATGAAAAATTTGATGAAGTCGTCACGGCCATTAAAAAGTTTCGCTCGGATGTAAGCAAAAACACAAAGAACAGAAAAGCATTTATTGATGAAATTTTCACAAAAGAAATCCTGAAAGTCTATACCGATGAAATAAAAACCAAAGCATACAAGACAAGAGAGAGCAAGGAGAAGACGCTTGCCAAATTCATAAGAACAAAGAAATCCAATCATGTTGATTATGCCGATGCGTTTATCAGATATTTACGGGCAACCCAGCTTATCTCATTCGACAAAAGGACCTTTAGAACTATCATCGCTTTTGCAAGAAAGGAAGAGGTGAGCTATCTGCTAAAGAATGTACCAAGAGCTGTCTTCGATTTCAAAACCGAAGGGCAATACAAGCAATACTTATTCGATCCCGCCTCACTTTTACTATTAACGGACAACCGAAGCTATCTGGAAAAACGCTTGTCAAACCTCAAGGTTCAATTCAGCAAAAAGGATACCGTCGAGCAATTAAAAGACCGCATGGAGAATACTGAAGAGGAGATTATAACGCATGCAATAGAGGAAGCGGAAACTTCTCTGAAAAGTTACAAGCAGTTCGATGACATCGTTTCTGTGTTCGGAAAAATTAAAAACAAAGACATTCCTGATCCATCGCTTTATCTTGAATGGAATATCTGGCGAGCAATGGTCATGATGAACTATGCGAAAGATATTAAAGGCAATTTTACGCTCGACCTCGATGGAATGCCTCTGAATACAGCAACAGCAAACAAGCCTGATATTGAAGTTGAATATGACGGTTTCAAGGTGATCATTGAAGTCACGATGTCATCTGGGAGTAAACAGTATGAAATGGAAGGCGAGCCTGTCGCAAGACACGTCGGAAAGATACAGATGGTTTCGGATGTTCCGGTCTATTGCATCTTCATTGCCCCAAAGATCAATGAAAATACACTAGCTCATTTCTTCAATACGAATAGATTTAAGACCAGGGCTTATGGAGGCAAGACCAGAATTATTCCAATGCACTTGTCTCAATTCATCGAGTTTATAACGATAGCCAGAGATAAGGGATTTAAGAATTCCAAAACTCTCAAAACATACCTGGATACTATTATTGACGAAAACGCCAAAGCCGAGGATGAAGCATTTTGGTTTCAGCACATCGCAGAAACCATCCCTTCATGGGTTGTGTAGCTTTTTGCACTGAACAAGACATGAGATCAATATAAAACGATGTTTTGAATATCCTGTCCGGGAAAAATTATTGATTATTGCACGGGTAAGCGGGCCTGAAAGAAATTATAATGGTTAAGTTTTTATCAGGCGCTGAATGCCGCATTTGCCTTGTAAATATAGGCAAGCTCTTTCCCCGGCAGTTTTCCTTCTTCCTGCATCAGGTTGACCTCGCTTAGTCTTACTTTGACAAGATTTTTCAAGGGAGCTAATAAGCCCGATGATTGTACCAGCAACAGCAAACTTTCCATTGCGGTAAAGATGATCTCGATACCCGTGTAGGCATATTTGACCTTATGCAACTCGAAATGTTTGATATAATCGTTATACAAATATTCATACCGTTCCCTGATATCACCGATACTATCCGGCGAAGCTGCTACCCGGTTGATCCAATCCATCAACGCCAAATATTTATTTCGTGAATCGGCATCCTGCCGGAACTCATGTATTTTCTCCCAAGGCACAGAACTATCCGGTGTGGGTATATCATTCAAAATAAAATGTACCACTTCCGTTTTCTTACCCATTTCTTCAAAAGAACGTTCCGATTTCAGGATGGGATAAAATTCATTTTTACTGGTCTTTGCCAGTTCCATTGCATCGATACGTGCAAAGACATCGTTGAATTTATACAGGGTTTGCAGGCGGTCCTCTCCTTCTTCTTTGCCATAGTCGGCCGGGATATCAGCAGGCCATTCTTTTTCGATGCGTTTGGAAAGATCAGGAGCGATCACCGGGTCATTGAGCCATACTTTCTCCTGCTGCTTACTGGTGAAATTCTCATAGCTGACCACCATGCCTTTGTCCTGCAGGTAGTCATACATCTCTGCTTCTTTTTTGGCCTGGCTGATCCGGTCCAGCGCAGCGGGATAATCATTGATAAGTTTACCCGGAATGCTTTTGGCATTGATATACACCTTATCAAACAATACGCAAAGTCCTTTCAATTCAGGCGTGTAATCGTAGATCTTTACCGGGAAATAAACAGCGTTTTTGGCCATAAGAAGAGGTTGGCGCAAAGAAAGAGAAAGAAGCGGGATTTTGGAATTTTTTGATTTAAAATTCAGGATCCGGAGGCACCAGTGTCCCAGCGGGGTCCGCAAAGCGGAGTTCGCTGAATCGGTCTTTCCAATCAACTCTTTCTGGTATGGAGTATTGCAGAAGATACTACCTCAGCGAGGTCCGCTTCGCGAGACCCCGCTGAGACACCCGCTTCGTGAAACCTCGCTGGAACATCCGCCTCACTGGGACACTCGCTGGGCACCCGCTACACGAAACCACCTGGGCTAACCACCCTATCCTCATTAGACCCCCACTATGACCCTAAATAACCCGTTTAACACCTAACACTTAAATCTAATACCTCCCTCCCTTCCTCAAAAACTAAATCTCCCCACCGCTTAGCGCTCTCCGAAATCTTTTTTATTTTTGTGGTATGGAGCCAATTCGAACTAATACGGGTGTTGACTACCAGCAGGAAACAGATGTACTTACCGACCTGGAAGACCCCTGCTCGCTGGTTGTCTGGAACGACGAGGTAAATACCTTTGAATGGGTGATCGAAACACTGATCCATGTATGCGGCCATTCACAGGAGCAGGCCGAACAATGCTCCTACATCATTCACTTCCAGGGTAAATATGCCGTTAAAGAAGGTTCCTACGACGACCTCAAACCCTTATGCGATGCCATTACTGAAAGAGGCATTGGCGCTACCATCGAAGTGATCGCCTCCTGATTTTCATACAATCTCTCTGTGGTCCTCCTCTTCTCTGCGGTTCTCAGTGGCCTATTCTTTCTCATCACCCTTTAAATTGATAAGACATTTATCCAGAAATATTCAGTTGAAAAAGACATAGAGCCCACCCCCCTCCTTTCCATCCACTAAATAAATTACCTTGTCCCGCGATTACATCATTTAACCTCGGATGCCCCTTTTTGTACTCAATAATGATATTTCTTTTCCCCCGCCTTCACTTGCAGAGCCGGATGGTTTACTCGCGATGGGTGGCGACCTTTCAGCACCTCGTTTATCAGCCGCTTACCGGCAAGGCATTTTTCCCTGGTATGAAGGCGAACATATTTTGTGGTGGTGCCCCGATCCGCGGTTTGTATTATTTCCCAAAGAATTAAAGATCAGCAAAAGCATCAAACCCTTGCTGCGTAAAAATGAATTTGAATTCACGATCAATAAAGCCTTCCCGGAAGTCATACGTCATTGTAAGAAAATAATACGTCCCGGACAGGACGGCACCTGGATCACCAACGAGGTTGAAAAAGCTTATATAAAAATGCATGAGCTTGGCTATGCTTTCAGTGCTGAAGTGTGGAAAAACGGCACACTCGCCGGCGGATTGTATGGCATCAAACTCGGAAAAGTATTTTTTGGAGAAAGTATGTTCAGCAATATCAGCAATGCTTCGCGCTATGCGTTCACCAAATATGTACAACAACTACAGGAAGAAGGGATCGAACTTATCGATTGCCAGGTCTATACCGAATACCTCGAAAGTATGGGAGCGAAGATGATCACGCGCAGGGATTTTCTTCAGTTGTTAGAAACACTGGTTTAGTTTTAGTGTCAGGTGTTAAATTTTAGATTTTAAGTGAGCCGATCAGGAAATCATAGAACACAAAGGAATGCAGGTGTTTCAGCAAGACGAATAGCACACGGATAAAAGTGGATGGACGGATAATAAGTGGATTTATAGTTTTTACTTATAAAGATTATTTGCTTGCAGGAATTTCATGAAATCCATGATACATCCGTCCATCCACTTTTATCCGTGTTCTATTCGTCTATTTTTAGAACATTTCACACCTAAAACCTAACATCTAAAACTTAACACCTCCTCCTCCGCCCCTCAAAACCGTGTCGCCAAATATTCCGGCAGCATCTTTCGCCACGTAGGCCAGTCATGTGTCCATTCATGCCCCCAGATATCGAGTTCATAGTTAATGCCTTTGTCGTATAATATTTTAGCAAACCTGCCTGCACTGCCCGGGTCTTCATGCGCTCCACTACCCGACAAAATATGTATATGATGACTGCGGCGGATCTGTTCCAGTATGCCATGATCGCTCAGGTTGGGCATAAAATGCATAGGACTGTTGAAATAGACATGATCATCAAAATGTCCTTTGGTATATTCTGTCAGGTCATACACTCCACTCATGGCGATCACTCCATTGATCAGGTCGGGCCGTTTTAAAAATAAGTTCATGCTATGCAAAGCCCCGAAAGAAGCGCCACAGGTAATGATCGGCGTTTCCTGGCTGGTATTGTTGCGGATAAAAGGAACCACTTCATGAAATACATAATCATTCCATTGCTGGTGACGGATCGATTTATGCCAGGGATCCATATGATTATTCATCCAGCTTTCATTATTGATACTGTCAATGGAAAATATCTTCACTTTAGATGCATCCATAAAGGGAGCCAGTGTATCCAATAACTGGAAACGTTCATATTCGAGGTAATCTGCTGCGGCAGTTGGCACGAGCAACAGGGCAAACCCATAATCGCCATATGCAGCAATAGGCATTTCTTTATTAAGCGAAGGACTGTACCAGGAAGTGAGTTCTCTTTTCATGTTACGAATATAACAGAGAGGGAGAGATTTTGGAATTTTGGAATTGGGAAATTTGCTCACAATAGAATGCTTACTACCATACAGGTACATATTGTCATTTGTAAACAATGTACAGCCTGGATCAATTTCCCAATTCCAAAATCCCTTCCCCCTGAATCCACTCCCTCTCTTTCCCTCGTATCTGCTGCCGGCGGCCAGGTTTTTTAAAAATTAATCGCAAAAAAGCTTGGGAAATCAACCAAGTAGTATTACTTTAGATTTCAGTATTTTTACCATCAATTGCAAATCGGCGGGATTGTTCACCTCAACCTGAAAGATTAGTAGAAAATACAAACCGGAACTGTACCAATTTGTTGCCTACAGTTTCAATCTGTTCAACTTACCTGATCGCCAGGTTGTTCTATGAGAAAACCAGTTTCGTATTTCTAAAAAACTGTTAATGGTTACGAACCCCATCCGTATCATCATTGTAGATGATCACAAACTAGCCCGCGAATCCCTGAGCCTGCTGCTTGGAAGCGACGAACGATTTTCCATTGTCCGCGAATGCGATAATGGCCATGATGCTATTCAGCAGGGCCGCCAGCTATGTCCCGATATCATGCTTGTCGATATCAATATGGATCCCGTGAACGGGTTTGAAGTCGCGAAGAATGTACTCGAAACCCACCCCGCTATAAAAATTATCGGCATCTCGGTCAATAATACCGCACTTTATGCCAATCGTATGCTCTCTCTTGGCGCCCGCGGATTTGTTACCAAAGGATCCTCACTCGATGAAGTTACTACGGCTATCATCGAAGTACATAATGGTCACAAATATATTTCTACCGACCTGAGAGGATTGTTCGCCGATGGACCCCTGTAAAAGCTGAAAGGTTGCTAATGACATATCCGGGAAGCTAATGAAATAGCACACGGATAGAAGTGGATTTATATTTTTCCTTATAAAGGTTATTCGTTTACGGGAATTTCATGAAATCCATGATACATCGTCCATCCACTTCTATCCGTGTGCGATCCTTCATTCCAGTAATATCTATCAATTCCTCCTTCATCATCTCCCTAAAAGACGGTAAATTTGCCGCCTTAGCAGGCACAGTATGGAATTATCGAAAAATTTTGATCACAGCACCGCAGAAAAGAAATGGTACCAGCACTGGCTGGATAAAAAATATTTCAACAGTACTCCCGACGACCGCGAGCCGTATACGATCGTCATGCCCCCGCCTAATGTGACCGGCGTATTGCACATGGGCCATTGTCTGAATAATACGATCCAGGACATCTTGATCCGTCGCGCCCGCATGAGTGGAAAGAATGCCTGTTGGGTTCCCGGCACCGATCATGCCTCTATTGCCACAGAAGCTAAAGTGGTGCAGATGCTCCGTGAAAAAGGAATTGCCAAATCATCACTCAGCCGCGATGAGTTTCTCAGCTATGCCTGGGAATGGAAAGAAAAATACGGCGGCATCATTCTCCAGCAATTAAAGAAACTGGGCTTCAGCCTCGACTGGAACCGTACCAGTTTTACCATGGACCCTGATTATTATCAATCCGTGATCAATGTATTTATCGATCTCTACAGCAAAGGATATATCTATCGTGGCAAACGGATGATCAACTGGGATGTAAAAGCAAAAACAGCACTCAGTGATGAAGAAGTGATCCGGAAAGAAACTCAGCAGAAATTATATTACCTGAAATATTTCCTGGAAGAACCAGGAACCAGTGGGCAACAGCAGTCTGCACCTGCTCACCACTCACCACTCACCACTCCCTATATTACCATCGCTACCGTAAGGCCGGAAACCATCATGGGTGATAGCGCCATTTGTGTACACCCCGATGATGAACGCTATAAACATTTACAGGGCAAATTTGCTTTTGTACCATTGATCAATCGCCGCATACCGATCATTGCCGATGAATATGTAACGATGGATTTCGGTACCGGTGCGCTCAAGGTGACACCAGCCCATGATATGAACGATAACCAGCTTGGCATCAAACACAAGCTGGAAGTGATCGACATTTTCAATGAAGATGGAACGCTTAACAGCGAGGCGCAGATCCATATCGGCGAAGACAGGTTTGAAGCACGTAAGAATATTGTAAAAGATCTCGAAGAAAAAGGGTATTTATTAAAAACAGAAGATTATACCAGCGAAGTCGGGTACAGCGAACGAACAGATGCCGTTGTAGAACCACGGCTCAGCCTGCAATGGTGGGTAGATATGAAAAAAATATCCGGCCCTGCCCTCTCTGCTGTCGCCGATGAAGAAATAAAATTCTATCCATCCAAATACAAAAATCTTTATCGTTACTGGATGGAGAATATCAAGGACTGGTGCATCAGCCGGCAGTTATGGTGGGGACATCGTATACCCGCCTGGTATGATAATGAAGGAAGATATGTGGTAGCAGAAAATGAAGAAAAGGCAAAGGAATTATTCCAGACACAATACTCCGTTACCAATGCCGAGTTAAAACAGGATGAGGATTGCCTGGATACCTGGTTCTCTTCCTGGTTGTGGCCCTTTGAAGTTTTTAAAGGATACAGTAACCCGGGAAATACAGATGTCAATTATTATTATCCTACCAATACACTGGTGACAGCTCCCGAGATCATCTTTTTCTGGGTAGCGCGTATGATCATGGCAGGTTATGAATACAAAGGAGAAAAACCCTTCAGCGATGTTTATTTTACCGGTATCGTAAGAGATAAGATCGGAAGAAAGATGAGCAAGCAATTAGGCAATTCTCCCGACCTGCTCGACATGATCGATAAGGATGGGGCAGACGCCGTTCGTTTTGGTATCATGATCTCCTCTCCTGCCGGCAATGACCTGATGTGGGACCAGGCAGGAAATGAACAGGGAAAGTTTTTTATCAATAAGATCTGGAATGCACTGAAGCTGGTGAAGATGTGGGAAGGAAGACAGGCGACAACCGGACAGTCAGCAGTCCAGCAATCGACAGAAGATCGTTTTGCGATCGTATGGTTTGAAAACCGGTTGAATGAAGTAAGAACAGAGATCGATGAATTATACAAGGATTTCAGATTGAGTGAGATCCTGAAGACGATCTATTCACTGATCTGGGATGATTTCTGCAGTTGGTACCTGGAATGGGTGAAACCTGGTTTTGAACAACCGATCGATACGGCTGTCTATAAAAAGACCGTACAGTATTTTGAAGAACTGATGCAGTTACTGCACCCTTTCCTTCCTTTTGTTACCGAAGAGATTTACCAGCAATTGCAGCCGCAACAGGTTGATCTGTGTGTAAAACAATTTACAAAGATCGGCACTATCGATAAAGCTGTATTACAAAATGGCGTTTTGTTAAAAGAAGTGATCACGGCTATTCGTGATGCAAGGACCAGGAATCAATTGAAACCAAAGGACACGGTGAAGCTGCATATTCAAACAGCCAACACTTCTTCTTTCAAAATCATTGA
This sequence comes from uncultured Bacteroidota bacterium, assembly GCA_946479615.1. Next base: position 21,017 of record CAMLGR010000004.1, read on the forward strand.
GAGCATTCTTTCCAAACAGATCAATGCCGAAACTGTTTCCTATACCAGTGAAACGGTCAGTAATGGTATCGCCGTAGTAGTGCAAAAAGATAAATTTTATATCGAGACCGATACTCAAATCGATACTACTTCACAAAAGGAGCAGCTTTTAAAAGACCTTGACTATCAAAAGGGATTTTTGGCTTCTGTCGAAAAGAAACTCAGCAATGAACGTTTTGTTCAGAATGCCAAAGCTGAAGTAGTGGATATAGAAAAGAAAAAGAAAGCCGATGCCGAAGCGAAGATCAAAGCTATCGAAGAACGTCTTGCCGATTTATAACTCTGTGTCTCTCTGTGTCTCCTCCGTGGCCCTCCGCGTATAATTCTTGTAGGATAGATTCTTAATAAGGCTTTTCTCAGAAACCTTACTCCTGGAGTTATACGCGGAGGGCCACGGAGGAGACACAGAGGGCCGCAGAGTATTAACGAGGAATTATGCTTACAGGCAAAATAAATTCAAAGATCGCCGTCTTACTCTGCCCCGTATAAAAATCAGCATCCAGTAAATAGCTAACTCTCATACCAAAAGTTAACGGATACTGGTTCCACCATTTCGTATCGAAATAGATCTCGCCTCCTGCACTCCGCTGATCGGCTGATGCTGATTTATTATTGGAATACACTCTTGTAAAATCATAAAATGCATTACCTCTTACCCGCTGTAAATAAAAAATATTTCCAAAACCCCAATCGGGATAAAGGATCGGGAAATGATAATTCGCTCCTACTCCCCACATCCTCGAAAAATATGCTTCATTATATCCTCTTGCATACGGGAAACGACTGCCAAATAAACGGTATACTGTATCCGTTTCCTGGTAAGCGCCTGTCAGTACAATGCTATGAGTGGGAAAAAATCCAGGCAGGTAGACAGAACCCCGAACCAGCGGTTGCCAGCTTTTATAATTGTTGATCGCATGACGGTATTCTGCTGAAATAGTATAACCCAGCCGGGGAAAGATATGCTGTGTCGCCATTTCCACCTGCTGTCCCCATTGCAGGAAATAATGCAGGTAACTGAATTGCACCGTTGTGAAAGTGTCTTTATAAAATCCACGGTTGAAATCTCTCCGATAAAAAAGATTCGTACCAGCATTGAACTGGCTGTACAATTTATTCTTTGCCCAGCTTAGCGGAATGCTCAACCCGATCCTTGAATCTGTCTGATCCCATATTTTTTGTTTCGTACCCAGGCTCGCCCTTCTTCCGAATGTATACTGCGAACCGATACTCAGGTAAGGGAACCATTTTGCATATACGGCACTGAATCCTGCTGCACTTACATTCTCATCCTGGTTGTATAAATAATAAACTTCTGTCTGCAGGGTATTCAACACATTCTCTCCATATAAAGAAAACGTAAACTCGGGATCTTCATAATAAGGCCGCCAGCTATGAAAATTCAACAGCCGTGTTCCTTTCCTGTATTTACTGGCGGGAAAATAACGGGGTGGGAAATTACCCGGTATCACAGCAGCTACATCCCTTGTATGACTGACTGGATAAGGAATGATCATACTATCCGTCACTACTGCCGGCACTTTTGTCCAATGGGCATCTTTTTGATTCATCTGCTGCAGTTGGTATCCTTCCGCAGTAAATGCAGACCAGGTGATCTTACCATTAGCCACATTCACATAATAACTACCCATCGAGCCATTCGTGATACGATAAATAGACGGATCGCCATTTTTAATAGCAAAGATGTCGTCATTGCCGCCATAGGAAGCTGTGAAGTAAATGACATGATCATTCACGCAGGGAAATCCAACAATATTAAAAGAAGGAGGTGTTAATCGTACCAGGCTGCCGCTTTGCAGGTTCACGATCGCCAGCGACATTTTTCCATCAGGCAAACGATAAGCACAAACGAGGGAATCTTCTGAAATAAATTTCGGATCGGTAAACAGGCTTACTTCCGCCGAGCGGATTTTGTTTTTTACTTCCCCCGTAGCGGCATCCAGTATATGCAATTCACTTTTTCCATCAGTAGCAATTTGTACGGCCGCCACTTTATCACCCGCTGCCGATATATCCGGTGCAAAGTATTTCGATCGATGCGTGATGGTTTGTTCCTTCCCGCTGTTTACATCCAGTACTTTGATCACACTGTAATCGCGCCATGACCAGCGTGGATCCGTTTCATACGCGGCATATACGATTTTGCCATTTCGATATGAAAATTGCTGATCGATGGATATATCCCGTACTCTTAGCAAATGATCGCCATCCCTATCTTTTATATAAAATGCCGGCCGCTTATTGACAGCCGCCTTCAGGTAGACCAATGAATCCGCCGATATGGAATAAGGAAAGAAATAACTCGTCAGTACTCTTTGGTTGACGGGAAAAACAGCCGAAGCGCCAGGTTCTTTTACTGCTGTCAGCCTTTCCTCATTTCCCTTTTTGTAATAATCGAATGCTTGTTGCCGGAAGCTGGCATAGTCTACACCGGCATATTGGCGGATCGCTTTTTGAAACGGGTAGAATAATCCTTTGAAGGCTGATGCATCGCGTGTTACCTTTTCCCAGAAATCCAACCCATATTTTTCACGGCCATAATTGACCAGCATATAACCGAGGTTGTAATGATTGGGTACATAATCCTTCAACGATCCATTGCGCAGTTTCATCCAGGAATAATTCTTATGCGCCTGCCATAAGGAAGGAAAAGCATTCATAAAAAGAGGCATCCGCCCTCTTCCCTGTTCAGACAAAATCGTTTCATTGTAAACAGCATCGCCTTCATAGAACCAATCGGGAACGGAAGCATTGATCGCTAATGAAAATCCTTCTTCCCCGAATAAAGTCCCCATCAGCTTGCTCAACCCGTGATGAAAGTTATTGAATTGCTGCACGTGCCGGTATTCATGTATTGCCAGTTGATCCGCCCAGGCAATACTTCCCAGGTCAAAACTATTGGTACCGGGATTCATATAAAATTCACTGCGGAAAGGTCCCAGCGATACATACCCGTTGGCGATCGTGGTCTGGTTCTGCAATACGATATTGATCTTTTTCAGTTCGTGACCAAGTGGCACCGGCATTTTTATCGCCTGGTAATGGACGATATCGGCAATACGCTGCGCCTGGCTATCGAGGCCCTGCGGATAAATGATCCTGGCTGTATCGGTATTGATCTGTTTCCAGCTAACAGAAGGCGGTGTTCCGCCAAAACGTTGTGCAAATAAAGAAACGGGAAACAGCAGGCAGGCAAGAAGAAGTTTTTGCATAGCGGAAGTTAAGTAATTTCAGTTTGCAGCATACCCCCTCTGCGGTCCTCTGTGTCTCCTCCGTGGCCGGACAACCCTGTAAATCAGGGATTCGGCCCTATAACCATGTTAAATTCTGGTATTGAATTTGCGCTGAGCAGCCGAATTTGTATTTTTAAGCCTTAAAATATTGAATCTGAGGAAATTCAGGAAAATAATAGGCTGGTTTTTCGGATCGCTGCTCTTCCTGCTCCTGGCAGCATGGATCTTTATTCATACCCCCTACGGCCAAAACCTGATCGTCAGTAAAGTTACCGCCCGCCTCTCCAAAGATCTGCATACCAAAATCGTTATTAAGAATGTCGATTTTTCACTCTTCAATAATATGCATCTCGAAGGATTCCTGATAGAAGATCATGCACAGGATACACTTCTTTATGCCGGCGATGCTAAATTGAGAATCACCGACTGGTTCTTCTTCAAGAAAAAAATCGAACTGAAATATATCGGCCTTGAAAACGCCGTGATCAAAACACAACGAAAAGATTCGGTATGGAATTACCAGTTCCTGATCGATTATTTTTCTTCTCCTTCTTCCGGCAGCAAACAAGGTGGCACCAGTCTCAATATTAAAAAGCTCGATCTTAAAAATATTTCCTTTGTACAAAAAGATGCCTGGCTCGGACAGGATATGCGTGTGTTCTTTTCCTCGCTCGATCTCGATGCCAATGATATCAGTGTCTCGGGCAAAACAATTGATATCAATTCCCTGGCAATTGCTGATCCCTATATCAGTCTGTATAATTATCCCAAACTGAAACCTGCCGATTCTTCAGGTACAAACACACCAGTACTTGTCGTCAATGATTCAGCATTGAAATGGAACGCTGCCGGGTGGATCGTGAAAGCAGGTACGATCGATATTAAAAACGGCACGTTTAAAGACGATAAGTATACGGAAACACCTGCCTATGATTATTTCGATGGACGTCATTTTGAGTTCAATCATATCAATACCACACTGAGCAACCTGAATTTCCAGCAGGATACTGTTACAGCCAACCTGGTCTTACAAACCAAAGAAAGAAGCGGGTTCGAAGTGAAGAATATGAAGGCCAGTGTAAAACTCACCCCGCGTGAAATGGCATTCAGTCAGCTCGAGATCAAAACGAATAACAGTATTATCCGGGATTTTTTCCGGATGAGCTATGATGATATCAGCGATATGGATGATTTTCTCCATGCCGTGAAAATGCAGGCCAATTTCAATAATTCAGAGATCGATAGTGATGATATCGCCTTCTTTGCGCCCGCCTTAAAAACCTGGAAGAAGAATATTACACTCAAAGGCGATGTACGCGGTACGGTAGATGACCTGTTTGGCAAGAAGCTGATCATACAGGCCGGCAGCAATACGTTATTGAATGGAGATATCAGTCTTACCGGTTTGCCGGATATCAACCAGACCTTTATCGATTTCAAGGCTACTGATTTCAGAACTACCTATACCGATGCGACTGCATTTGTTCCGGCCCTGCGCAAAGTGAGTTCGCCTGATCTGAAAGCATTGCAGTATATCCGTTTCAATGGCAGTTTTACCGGTTTTATCCGTGACTTCGTAACCTTTGGTACGATCCAGACCAGTTTGGGTGTGATCAAAAGTGATTTGAATATGAAATTACCGGCTAACCAGGCGCCCCTGTATTCCGGTACGATCTCCACGGATTATTTCCGGTTGGGAGAATTTATCAATGATCCGGCTATCGGTATTATTTCACTCAATGGTTCGTTGAAAGGAAAAGGATTTGATGCCAGCAACCGCCAGGCAAATCTCGACGGACAGATCCAGTTCATCGATTACAATGGATACCGCTACAGCAATATTGCCTTGAATGGAGTATTGGATAAAAAAATGTTTAATGGTAAGGCTTCCATCAATGATCCCGAAGCTGAACTGACTTTAAATGGTTTGATCGATTTCAACAACAAGATCCCTGCCTTCAACTTCCTGGCGGAAGTAAAAAAAGCAAACCTGAAGAATCTGAAACTGATGGACCGGGATATTGCGTTCAGTGGTAAATTCAATCTTAATTTCACCGGTGATAATATCGATAACTTTTTGGGACGTGCCACGATCACCGAAGCATCGTTGCTGAGAAATGGCGAACCATTACCATTCGATTCACTCACCTTATCATCTGAATATACCGGCAACTCCAAACTGATCAGGTTAAATTCAAATGAGATCGATGTAGCCGTCAATGGTGATTTCAATATCCGCGACCTGCCGGATGCCTTTAAATTATTCCTGAATAAATATTATCCTGCGTATATCAAAGCGCCCAATAAGATCCCTGATAATGAATCCATGACCTTTGATATCAACACCCGGTATATCGATGATTATATCAAACTGATCGATAGCAGCCTGTCCGGTTTTAACAACAGTCATATTTCCGGCAGTCTCAATACAAGCAATAACCAGTTGGTGTTTAATGCCGCAGTGCCGCAGTTCAAATACAAGAATTACAATTTCGAAGACGTAAAACTGGATGCCAGAGGAGATAATGATAGCCTGGGGCTTGTGGGTGCTATTACCAATATCATTGTAGGTGACAGCCTGAATATTCCACTGGCTACTTTCGGGGTCGATGCAAGAAATGATTCTTCCAGGGTAAAGATCAATACCGGCACCGCGCAGGGAATCTACCAGGCCAGTTTAAATGCCGAAGTACTCACTTACCAGAATGGAGTAAGAATAGAATTTGATCCCTCGACATTTGTCGTCAATGGCAAGACATGGAATATCGATGAGAATGGCGAATTGGAATTCCGGACAAGAGTACCGGTAACCGGGCAATTGGTATTGCGTGAAAGCAACCAGGAAATAAAAGTGATCAGCAAAACTTCGGAGACCGGCGACTGGAACGATATGGTTGTGGAACTGAAGAAAGTGAATATCGGCGATTTCGCTCCTTTCTTTATGCCAAAGAACCGTCTCGAAGGTTTGGTATCGGGCAACCTGGTAATAGAAGACCCTACCAATAATCTTTTTGTTACCTCGGATGACGTATTGCTGGAAGGAATACGGCTGGATAATGATTCATTGGGTATGGCAAAAGCCACGGTACGTTACAATGGTAAAACAAGCCAGTTGAAAGTAGTAGGCAACACAACCAATCCCGACAGTAATGTTGCTTTTGATGTGGATATTTTCCTGAATGATCCCGAGAAACAAAAGAATAACCTGATCGCACTGAAAGCAAACAATTTTGAAATAAAATTCCTTGAACGTTTTCTCAGCACTTTATTTTCCGATATGCAGGGATATGTAACCGGTGATTTCGATATCCGTGGCGAATTCGATAAACTGCAGGTGACCGGCAAAGGAAGATTAAAAGATGCGGGATTGAAAGTAAATTTCACCCAGTGTTTTTATAAAATAAATGATACCGAGATCGAATTAAAACCAAAAGAGATCAATCTCGATGGCATTGTACTCACCGATCCTGTAACCAATAACCCGGTTTATCTTTCGGGGTCGATACAACATAGTTTCTTCCGCGATATGTTCTTTGACCTCGTGGTTTCTACCCGTAAACCAAAAACATCCAATGCGGCGGATAACCAGCCCGTGTTATTGTTGAATACCAGCTATAATGATAACAAACAATTTTATGGTCGTGTAAAAGGAACCGGTTCTTTTTCCTTATCAGGCGCCGAATCGGATATGTATATGAAGATCGATGCGATCGCTTCTTCCGTAGATAGCAGTACGGTAACGATCCCTTCTTCCCGCAGCCGTGAATCGGGTATTGCCGATTTCCTGGTAGAAAGACAGTACGGGCATGAAATGGATGAAAGCGCCCTGGGCCGCAATGCCGCGAATATTACGTATGATGTGGACGTAACAGCCAACCCGATGGTAACGGTGCGTGTAGTACTCGATGATCTTACGGGTGATGAAATAAAGGGCAAAGGAGCCGGCACACTTAATATTCATTCCGGCAGCAATGAAAAACTGGCGATCCGCGGTCGTTTCGATATTGAAGAAGGCGATTACCTGTTTACCTTCCAGTCCTTCTTCAAAAAACCATTTGTACTCCGCAAAGGTTCCAACAGTTTTATTTCCTGGAGCGGTGATCCCTATGGCGCCAAGATACAATTCGAAGCGATTTACACTGCCGAAAATGTGAGCTTCTCCCCTCTTGTGAATAATACGCTGAACCTCGACCCTTCGTATTCCAAATTAAGAGAAGATGTATACGTAGTGGCGAATATGACCGGCGATCTTTTTAAACCACAATTTAAATTCAGCCTGGAATTTCCTGCCAACAGTAAGGTGAACAGTGATTTTTCCGTTACCTCGAGTATCGAACAAATGGAGAAGAACGAGAACGAGATCAACCGGCAGGTTACATACCTGATCGTGTTCAATAGTTTTGCGCCGCCGGAAACACAGACCGCGCAGAATACAAATACAAGTGGTGGCATCGGTTCTACGATCAATGAACTTACTTATAGCACCATTTCCAGTTTATCAGGCTTGTTCTTTAACGAGATCAATAAAAAATTGAATACGGAACTGGCAAAGATCCTGAAGACAGATAATATCAGTATCAATTTCAGTGGTTCGGTGTATAACCGTAACCTGCTGGATCAGCAGCGCAGCAGCAGTTTCAATATCAATCAAAGTAATTTCAATGTAAATGTTCCTATCTCCATGTTCAAGGATCGTTTTATCGTCACCCTGGGAAGTACATTGGATGTGCCTTTACAATCGACGATCCAGCAAAGCGTACAATTCTTACCGGATGTAACGGCGGAATGGCTGATCAACCAGAGTGGTACGATCCGCGCGAGTTTCTTTTACCGGCAGAACCTCGATTACCTGACTACGAGCAGTACCGGTGCGCCACGCACCAAACGTTCCGGTGCCAGTATCGCTTACCGCAAAGAGTTTGATAATATCGCAGAATTCTTTGGAAAGAAAAAGAAATCCAAAAAAACAGCGAAACCGGCTCCACCACAGGAAGCAGAGAAACAGGAAGAAGGAAAAACCGGTTCTGATTAATGGGGATTCCAGAAGAAGTCATCAACGATTACTGGTCAGCGCCTGCGGGTAATTTTTATTTGCCTGATATAGAACACGGATAGAAGTGGATGGACGGATATAAAGGGGATCTATTCCTTTTAATACCGCACTTTATCTTTCAATAAACTAACAATGAAATATGAATGATCGGGATAGGACAGATGCAATGCGAATTTTGTCTGGTCTATAATATAAAATAAAATCTATTTTATATCCGTCCATCCACTTCTATCCGTGTTCCATATCATCCTCTTTCAAAAAATCGATTTTTACAACCAATCCGGCATTTGCTTAATTCACGCAATATCATGCCCTAACTTATCCTTCTTTGTCTGTAAATATTTTTCGTTGTGCGGATTTGATTTGATATTGATAGGAATATTCTCTACGACTTCGAGGCCATAACCAATCAACCCTACTCTTTTACGCGGATTGTTAGTGATCAGCCGCAGTTTGGAAATTCCAAGATGGCGAAGCATCTGTGCGCCGATACCATAATCGCGCTGATCCATCTGGAAACCTAAATGCAGGTTGGCTTCCACGGTATCCATACCTTCTTCCTGCAAACGGTAGGCTTTTAGTTTATTCAGCAGACCGATACCACGACCTTCCTGGTTCATATATAATATAGCACCCTTGCCTTCTTTTTCTACCATCTTCATTGCAGCCTGTAATTGTTCACCGCAATCACAACGCATGGAACCCAGGATATCACCGGTAAAACAGGAAGAGTGAACCCTTACCATCACAGGCTCATCTTTTTGCCATTCACCTTTTAATAAAGCAAGATGTTCATTCGCTGAATTCTTTTCTTTAAATGCTACAAGTTTGAAATCACCGAATTTGGTAGGCATATCCACGCGCACCACTTCTTCGATCAGGGAATCGCGTTTGATGCGGTATTCGATCAGGTCCTTGATGGAAATGATCCTGAAATCGAATTTTTTGGCGACTTCCATCAGTTCGGGCAAACGGGCCATGCTGCCATCATCATTCATGATCTCTACCAGCACTCCGCCATAAGGTGGGGGAAATCCGGCCAGTCGGGCCAGGTCAACAGCGGCTTCGGTATGACCGGCTCTTCTTAGTACACCACCTTTTTTGGACCGAAGGGGAAATATATGTCCGGGACGACCAAGATCGGCGGGGTTGGTAAACGGATCGATCAGTGCGTGGATGGTTTTGGCCCGGTCGTGAGCGGAGATGCCGGTGCTGCAGCCATGCCCAAGCAGATCGACGGATACTGTAAAAGCTGTTTCATGAAGAGCGGTATTGGTGCTCACCATCTGCTCCAGGTTCAGTTCATCACAGCGGTCTTCGGGAAGAGGCACACAAATAAGGCCCCGGCCGTGTTTTGCCATGAAATTCACCACTTCAGGAGTGATGGCGGCGGCGGCGGCGATAAAATCACCTTCATTTTCCCTGTCCTCATCATCCACTACAATCACCAGTTTTCCTTCTTTTATATCCTGTATCGCTTCTTCGATCGGGTCCAACATATTGTATCAATTTAATACAAAGATAATAACGATTGAACGGTTCAGAAAGTTGCCGCGATCCGGGCAGCAGAATCCGGCAAAAGAGTGTCTGACCAGCAGGACATGATACCGGCAGGCACTATTCACATGAAAATTTCGTATAGGTGAAAATTCTTAATTTCCCAATTATAACAATCAAAATTTCCGGGTTTCCAGATGTTTCCGAATGGGTCATGATTTGTTAATATTTGCCTATATTTAATTTTGGATTATTCCCTTTCTTTGCAGGAAACTTTCTAAACTCAACTAATATGCTTAAGAGAATTGTGTTTCTTTTTGCTATGGTATTTGTAGCAATGTCCGTTGTTTTTGGCCAGACGACGACCAGTAACGTTACTGGTTTCGTGAAAGGCGATGATGGACAACCGCTGGTAGGTGCGACTGTTACACTTACCCACGTTCCAACCGGAACTGTTTACACTACTATAACAAAAAGCAGTGGAAAATTTGACCTCGCCAACCTCAACCCGGGAGGTCCTTACACATTCGTTGTCAGCTTTGTTAACTTTCAATCCAGCTCCAGACCCGATATTTTTTTGACCCTGGGTGAAAGCTCCAAACAGGATTTCGTTTTATCAAATAAACCTACCGAACTGACCACAGTAGTAGTAGCTGCCAGCAGGGCCGGTTCAAACAAAGGCGGTGTCGAAACGAATCTCGGAAGAGACCGTGTAGCGAACCTGCCTTCAGTAGGCCGGAACATTTCCGATCTGCTCAGAACAGTCCCACAGGCTAAGATGACCACTACAGAAGGTGGTATTTCCATTGCCGGTCAGAACAACCGGTTCAATGCCTTCTATATCGATGGGGCATTGAACAATGACGTTTTTGGTCTGGCTGCATCCGGCACCAATGGTGGCCAGGCAAACATCCCTCCTATTTCACTCGATGCAATTGACCAGATCCAGGTATCTATTTCTCCTTACGATGCTTCGCTGAGTGGTTTTACAGGAGGTGGTATCAATGCGATCACACGTTCCGGTACTAACGATATCACTGGTTCTATCTATTATCTTTTCCGCAACCAGAACCTGACAGGTAAAACACCAACCGGTGCTAAAGCCAATGCTACCAAACTGCCTAAATTCAGTGATAAGACAACTGGGTTCAGAGTGGGCGGACCGATCATCAAGAATAAATTATTCTACTTCCTCAATGGCGAGATCGTTCGTTTCGAACGTCCGCAGCCTTTTGATGTAACCAAATATACAGGCGCTACCAATGTAGCAGGGCTGAATGCACTGGCAGATACGCTTCGTGCAAGATATGGTTACGATCCCGGTGGTTTCCAGAACAACCCGGAAAAAGTAAAGGCGAACCGTATCGTTGCCAAACTGGACTGGAACCTGAATCCTAAAAACAAACTCTCCCTGACCTATCGTTACAACGATGGCGAGCGTACCAATGTAAGCTCGAGCAGTGCGAGTACGATCAACTTCTTCAACAACGGTTATGTGTTCCCTACAACAGCGAATACATTTACGGCTGAATTGCGCAGCAATTTCAAAAGAGGAAGCAGCAACAGGTTATTACTGACCTATGCTGATGTGAAAGATGACCGTGCGATCATCGGCGATCCGTTCCCCCGTGTAACAATCAACGATCCTACTTCTTCCACGAGGATCATCTTTGGGCCAGATAACAGTTCTACGATCAACCTGCTTACCCAAAAGAACTTCAACTTCCTCGATATCTATCGTTTCAACTTAGGAAAACACAATATTTCCGTAGGTACAGATGATGAGTGGAACAATGACTACAACGCATTTATCCAGAATACCTTTGGAACATACAGCTACAATACGCTGGCTGATTTCTATAACAATGCAAAACCTGCCACTTACCAGGTAGGTTATCCATTGATCGATAACAAACAGGATGAAACAACAGCTGCGGCTGCCAAGTTCAAGACGATGAGGCTCGGCTTCTTCATTAATGATGAAGTAAGACCTACCGAGAACCTGACCATCAACCTGGCGCTGAGGGCTGATTACTTCCAGTTCATCACCAAACCAGGTACTGATACATTTACCAATAATGTAGCGATCCCTAAATTCTCCCAGTATTATGATCTCGAAGGTGCACGTTCAGGATTAAAACCAAAATTCCCTGTATCTGTTGCTCCAAGGATCGGTATCACCTACAAAATACCTGATGAGAACCTAACTATCCGTGCAGGTGCAGGATATTTCACCGGACGTGTACCACTGGTATGGCCTTCCGGTATCTATAATAACAATGGTATCAACCAGGGTGGTTTCACTGCTACTGCTGCTGCTTTGAATACGATCCGTTTCAGAGCTGATCCTTACAATCAATGGAGAGCGAGCGATGTAGGTCTTACTTTGAGCAAAGGACCATTGAACCTGATCTCCAAAGAATTCAAACTGCCAAAGATCCTGCGTATCTCTGCAGCAGTTGATAAGAACCTGGGAAAAGGCTGGAGCACAACCCTCGAAGGTTTCTATACAAAAAACATCAACGAGATCTATTATACCAACATCGGCATCTTACCTCCGACAGGAACTTCCCTGGGTGCAGGACCACGCAGTGTGTATCCTTTCCCGAACATCCTGCCGATCACCGGTACGACCAACCCTTACGACAATGCTATTTTGCTGACCAATGCAAAACGTAATAAAGGATTCTCTTATAATATCACTTATAGCATTGACAAACGCTTTGCAAAAGGATTTGCATTCAACGCCAGCTACAGCTATGGCGAATCAAGAACATTGCATGAGCAAACAAGTTCTGTCAACTTCTCCCAATGGAGATTCGTGGAAACAGTTAACGGAAGAAACTATATTGACAGGTCGTTCTCTGATTTCTCTCCTGGTCATAAGATCGTTGTATATGCCAGCAAGAAATTCACTTACCTGAAAGAAATGCTGTCTACTACGGTTACACTGGTATACACCGGAGCGTCAGGCAATCCGTTCAGCTATGTATATTCCCAGGTGTCTACAGCTAATCCTGGTCCTGTACGTGATGATGTTAGTGGTGGTAACGACCTGATGTATATCCCTACTGCAGCCGATGTACAAGGCATGCTCTTCGTAAGCAACACGGTTAACAACGTTACTTACTCCCAACAGGAGCAAAGAGATGCACTGGAAACTTATATCCAGAACAACAAGTACCTGAACAAACATCGTGGCCAGTTTGCTGAAAGAAACGGTGACCGTTTACCTTTCACTCACCAGCTTGATCTAAAAATTGCACAGGATTTCAATATCAAGATCCGCGCAAAACGTTACTCCTTCCAGATCACGTATGATGTATTCAACTTTACAAACATGCTGAACAGAAATTGGGGTAAAACATACTTCCTGTCAAATGACAATTTCGCACCTTTAGGATTTGCAGGATATGTGAATGCAACAACCAACCTGACACCACAGTACAGGTTCAACCCAACATCTATCCAGCCACAAGCTGTTAATAACGTAAGTACAAGTACTGCTCCAAGCTTCAGTGCAAGATGGATCAGCCAACTCGGTTTCCGTATCAATTTCTAAGTATCCCTGCTAATAAAAAATAGCCCGTCGTTTTATTACGATGGGCTATTTTTTTGTCTTTGAGTTAAGGTAAGAGGCAAGCAGGGAATAAGGAGGTTTATCTCATTGCCCATTCCACGCTAGCTATTTTACCACATAGGCACATAGATACATAGGAATACACACATAGGCTTACCAGTATAAATAAATGCACTGCTATCCCCAATCTCCTTCAAACTCCTATACCCTATCTTTGTCGGACAACCCGTTAATATGAATATAGAATTCAACCGGAACGAGGATATCATGAAGCAATCGCTTAGTCTGATGCGCCAGAAGCTGGAAAAAATAATGGAAGGCGGCGGTAAAAAGGCGACCGAAAAACAACGGGAGAAAAAAAAGCTCACGCCCCGTGAACGGATTGCTTATCTCGTCGACAAGGATAAACCATTTATAGAAATCGGCGCTTTTGCCGGGTATGAAATGTACGAAGAACAAGGGGGTTGTCCTGCCGGTGGCACTGTAGCCGGCGTTGGTTATGTCAGCGGCAAGCAATGCGTTATCCTGGCGAATGATCAGACAGTAAAAGCAGGTGCCTGGTTCCCCATTACCGGGAAAAAGAATTTACGGTTGCAGGAGATCGCGATGGAAAATCATTTACCCGTTATTTACCTGGTTGATAGTGCCGGTGTATTTCTTCCATTGCAGGATGAGATATTTCCCGACAAGGAACATTTCGGAAGGATATTCCGCAATAATGCCCGCATGAGCGGGATGGGCATTACACAGATCGCTGCAGTGATGGGCGCCTGCGTTGCCGGTGGCGCTTACCTGCCCATCATGAGTGATGAGACATTGATGGTAGAGAATAACGGTTCCATCTTTTTAGCAGGCCCTTATCTTGTCAAAGCTGCCATCGGGGAAGAAACAGACAATGAAACACTGGGCGGTGCAATTACCCATACGGAGATATCGGGTATTGCCGATTATAAATTCAAGACCGAGCAGGAATGCATGGATCATATAAAAAAATTAATGTCGCTGCTGGGTAAAAAGGAAACGGCCGGGTTTGATCGGATAGCACCGGTGGCGCCTGCCAAAAACCCACAGGAGATCTATGGCACTTTTGCTGCGGATGGCAAACCGTATGATGTAGTGGATATCATTGAAAGAATGGTGGATGGATCGGAGTTTGAACAATTCAAACAGGATTATGGCAAGACCATCGTTTGCGGGTATGGACGCATCGATGGTTGGGCCGTAGGTATTGTCGCCAACCAGCGCAAGATCGTCAAGAGCAGGAAGGGAGAAATGCAAATGGGTGGTGTTATATACAATGACAGCGCCGATAAAGCAGCGCGTTTTATATTGAACTGTAACCAGAAAAAAATACCGCTGGTATTCTTACAGGATGTAACAGGTTTTATGGTGGGCAGCCGGAGCGAACATGCGGGAATCATCAAAGATGGCGCTAAACTGGTGAATGCAGTGGCTAATTCAGTAGTACCCAAGATCACGATCATCATAGGCAATTCCTATGGCGCGGGCAATTATGCCATGTGTGGCAAGGCCTATGATCCGCGTTTTATCTATGCATGGCCTTCAGCCAGGATCGCGGTGATGGGTGGCGACCAGGCAGCCAAAACATTATTACAGATACAGGTAGCAGGATTGAAGGCAAAAGGAAAAGAAATAACTCCGCAGGAGGAAGAACATTTGCTCAATGAGATCAAAGGACGGTATGAAAAACAAACCAGTCCTTATTATGCGGCGGCACGTTTATGGGTAGATGCGATCATCGATCCTGCCGACACCCGGAATATTATTGCAGAAGGGATTGCCGCCGCTAATCAAAATCCTTATACAGCCGATCTTAAGACAGGTGTGTTCCAGGTGTAAGGGTTTAAACATTCAATGGTTTAAGAGTTTAAAGGTTGTACAGCCGGAAAACATTATTCCAAATATCTTTCTCCATTAACATTAAACCATCAAACTCTTAACCTTTGAACCCTTAAACCACTACATGCATACAAATATCACCATATACACAGACGGATCTTCGAGAGGCAATCCAGGCCGTGGTGGTTATGGCGTGATCCTGATGGCAGGAAATCTTCGGAAAGAATTATCACAGGGCTATCTGCGCACTACCAATAACCGGATGGAATTACGTGCCGTAATAGCCGGGCTGGAAGCATTGAAGAAAGATGGCATGACCATCACGATCTATTCCGATAGTCAATACGTGGTAAAAGCAGTAGAAGAAGGATGGCTGAAAAAATGGATCGCGACTGATTTCAAAGGCGGCAAAAAAAATAAAGATCTCTGGACAGCTTATTACGATCTCTCTAAAAAAAATACTATCCGTTTTAAATGGGTTCGTGGTCATGCGGATAATCCTTATAACAACCGTTGCGATGAACTGGCCACTGCTGCTGCCGATGGCGGGGATTTGCTGGTAGATGAAGGATATGCGGGAGAATAAATTATGAATTATGAATGGAAGGTATAAAATTTCAGCATTCATACTCCTCTGTTCAATTTATAATTCATGCCTCATCATTCAAATAGTACTATCATGATTAAAAATGCGCTTTGCTCCTGGAGTGGCGGGAAAGACAGTTGTTTTGCCCTGATGAAAGCCATTGAACAGGGATATTCTCCCAACGTATTATTGAATGTATTGAATGAAGAAGGAAAGATCTCACGTTCGCATGGGATACCTGCTGCCATTCTTCAGCAACAGGCAGCGTATGCAGGATTGCCCATTCACCTGATCAGCAGTTCCTGGCAGGAATATGAAACACATTTTACCAATGCCTTATCTGAACTGGCTGAAAAACATATGCTCTCCCATGCAGTCTTTGGTGATATCGATTTGCAGCCGCACCGCGACTGGGAAGAAAAAGTATGCATGAATGCCGGTCTTACCGCTGTTCTGCCCTTATGGCAACAGGACCGCAAAGTACTGGTAATGCAAATGCTGGAAGCAGGTATTGAAACCATGATCGTCAGTTGTAATATGGTCATGGGAGAACGTTTTATCGGGAAGATGATTACGCCTGCTTTGGTAGATGAACTCGAATCGTTGCATATAGATGCCTGCGGGGAAAACGGCGAGTTTCATACGCTGGTATTGAATTGCCCGCTTTTTTCAAATCGCTTAAATATATCAGTGATAAAGAAAGTACAGCATGGCGAATATTGGTTTGGAATGCTGGAGAATTAAGAAAAAGAGTTTTCTAATCCGGTTGTTGGTGAAAAGTATTATGCACGTAAGTTTTTGCCGATTGTAACACCAACGGCGTAAAATTCAAAAGGGTTTACTGCAATAGTAAACCCTTTTGAATTTTTACTTTTGACTTCCCTTACATCTTCACCGTTTCAGTCTTCTGCGCAAACGACATTTTATTCAGCAGGTAATAGCCACCAAATAAAATAAAGCTCCACAATACTTCTCCGAAGATGAAATTACCGGCGAATCCTTTGATCAGGCCGTAATCGCGGTAATAAGCCAATGCATCACCATAGCAAAGCATCAGGCCGTTGAACGTAGCCGGGCGCTGGAAACCACCGCCGCCTAACCATACAAAGAAGTTGGAAACGATAAAGAATAAAACAGAACCCGAGATAGAGAACAGGAAAATATTTTTCAGGTTGATCTTTTTCATAAGGAAACCATACGTCGTCAGGATGGCAAAGGAAAGATACACGGCCCATTGGCCTTCATAAAATCCAGGTCTTTCCAGGTAGCCACCCTTAAATAAAAGCTGCATGGCGATATCAGAGAGCAGGAGCGACAATATCGGCAAAGCCAGGGCCCATTTTTTATCTTTGATCACAGCACCACCGAACAATGCCATCGCCATTTGCGGAGCCAGTCCGGCCACATCATACGATAACAATCTTGACAGCGCACTAACAATGATCAGAAGGATAAAAGCCAGTAAGGTCGATTTGGTAAATTTCATATCAATGAGTTTCGTTGCAAAAATAAAAGAAATTGCTCCAATTATACAGCCTATTTTTCCGCACCCGGAACCGGTACAGAGGCCCTGAATACCAGTGCTTCCTTTGATGCTTCCAGTTCCACCGGCTGACCCGGAAATACAATAGCTGAAGGACTGCCCTTTTGAAGGACAATACCGGGGCTTACCGTTACTTCTCCTTCTACCAGTAATAATATCTCGGCTGTGGATGGCGTGAAAGAAACCCGTCCACCGGCCCCTATTTTAAAAGAGCTCAATTCAAAATCAGGAGCCGGGGTTTTATAAACCGTACCATCCCCTGCCCTGCTCCCTTTTAATATAGCAGGATGCGTGGCTTCGCAATTGACATGTTTCAATAATTCCTTTACATCGATATGCTTGGTAGTTAATCCGCCCCTTAATACATTATCAGAGCTCGCCATGATCTCGATATTTTGTCCTTCGAGATACGCATGCGGTACACCTGCATCCTGGAAGATCGCTTCCCCGGTTTCCAGGTGAACCAGGTTAAAGAGATAAACAGAGAATAATCCCCTGTCAGTATCTCCATTCCTGGAGAAAGTCAGTGATCCCCTGGCGGCCCAGTAATCGGCAGAGGAAGGATGTAGTTTTTTTTCATGATATAAAGGAATGATTCTGTCAAGCAAAGGCTTTAATTGTGTATTCACCATTGCCTGCGGGATTTCCATTACATGACTGTAAAGACCTTTGTAACCCGATTTTTCGAATATGGGTAACAAAGAAGCCAGTTCGGGTACTTTCATAAGCGTGGCCCGCAGCTCATCTTCGGGTTTGAATCCATGAAGCAACCAGAAACTACCCATAGCAACCATGAGTTCCGGTTTATGATTATCATCTTTATAGTTACGGCTGGCCGAGGTAAGCGGAACACCGGCCTCATTCTCCTTTGCAAAATCATCCACCGCTGCTGCTTTGGATGGATGCACCTGTATCGACAGCATATCTTTTACATCCAGCGCTTTAAAAAGATAAGGGATATTGCCAAAACGGGTATTTACATAATCGCCGAGGGCAGCGGCTTTATGCTGGTTGATATAATCGGCCAATAAGAAGGTGTCACCTTGTAGTTCGATACGGCAGTCGGCCTGTGGGTGTACGCCCATCCAATACTCTGCAAACGGTCTTTTTTCTGAATTTGAAACGTGTAAAAGCGCAGGAATAAAAGAAAAACCTCCCCAATCATAGTGTTTTACTGTCCCCGATAATTTGGCTCCCGGCATAATCCGTAATTAATTTGACATAAAGATACTATATGGCTTCACATAATAAAGTCGGTCAACAGGGTGAATTATTGGCCGATGCCTGGTTAAAACAACATGGATACGAGATCCTGCATCGCAACTGGCGGCATAAATATTTCGAGATCGATCTGTTGGCTGTTAAAGATAAAAAATTGCATATCGTGGAAGTAAAGACAAGGAACAAATCGGCTTATGGCTATCCTGAAGACAGCGTGACAAAGAAAAAATTCAGGAGCCTGAAACGTGCCGTAGATGAGTTTTTGTTCCTGAATCCTGTTTATCCCTGGATACAGTATGATATTCTTTCAATCACCCTGCATCATAATGGAGAACCGGAATATTTCCTGCTGGAAGATGTTTTTTTATAAGGCAGATTTGGTTCGTTCGATCATTTTCTCGACGAGGCGATGTGTTGCGGGGCAATATTCAATATTCTGTTTATGCACATGCATATAATCAACCATGCGTTTGGGCAGGTGCGGAAACCCGGAACAGTCAGCCGGCCTGACAGCATAGATGCTGCATTTGTTATCTTTTAGATTCAGGAACTGGCAAGGCTCTGTTTTATTCAGCCAATCGCCGGTATTTCTTTGTTTATATAACCATTTTGCCTTGAATTCGTCGGGTGTTTGATTCAGGTGAGCAGATATTCTTTTGATATCGGCTGAATTAAAAGTGGGGGTCATTGTCTTGCAGCAATTCGCACAACTCAGGCAATCGACATCCTGCCAGACTTCCTTTTCCAGCTCTACCACCATCTTCTGTAATCCTCTCACAGGATTTTTTTCCAGCTTGGTGAGATAAGTACGGAAACTTCTTCTTGTCTGCTTTATTTTACGGCGAAAAGTACGCAGGTTTACGGGAGCAATTTCTGTCATAGATCGAAGATAAGAGAAAGTCAAAATTCAAAAAGTAAAAATTCAAAATATGAGGCTGTTTTTTTTGCTTTCCTCACGTCGTAAAAAATACCGGGCTGATTTTGGCTTTTGACTTTTAAATTTTGCCTTTCAAATGAATTTGTAATAAGTCCCCGCAATAACTATTTTTGTTTCCCATAAACCAATATAAATATGAGAATATTCCTGGTACTGGCTACAGCTCTTCTACTTACACGCACATTTTGCGCCTGTAAGTCCTCTGATACAGCAGCTACTTTCTGTGATACGGCTTGCCTGAAGGACACCCTGAAGTTCATCAAAGCAGAACATCCTTTGCATCCCCATGTTTATATCAGCGCCGCCAATTGCGTGGCCGATACACTGATGTGGAGTTATGAAAATATGGGTGTGAACCGCAAAGTAGGATTTGCCGACATCCTCGGCGGCAATATTCATATCAATAAAGATTATATCACCTGTTTTATCAAAGATACGATCTCTGCTACCCTGAAGTTCAATGACTGTTCTACCGGCAGGGGTTTCCTGTTGAAAGTACCATTCAGCCGGACAGAAAAAATGTCCTTGAAAAGCAGTGCGCTGAATTCTTTTGATCCGAAATTCGCCATTGCCGATGGTTATGTAGCGTATAGCGATCGCGGAAATATTTTTGCAGAAGAACTGGTTACCGGCAAAACAGCAATGATGACCTTTGGCACTAAGGTAGATATCGATTACGATGTTATTCACCAGACAGTCGATTCCGTCAGCGTAACGCCAACGAAGATCTGGGCAAAAGTGAAATATGGCGACAAATGGGAAGTGAAAGAAAAAGATGTAGAGTTTAAATGATTTGGATATTAGTGGATTGGGAAATTGGGTTGCCCGGGCACCGTTAAATACCGGCTTAAAAAAAATTCCAAATCCACTAATTCCCCAATTCCCCTGATTCAAAATGTGGGACGCTTATAAAAAAGGATTTAAAGCCTATCTCCAACTGGAGAAATCACTTTCTGAAAATTCAGTAGAAGCCTACCTGCGTGATATCGATAAGTTGACACAGTTCCTCCAGGAAGCCTCTCTTTTAAAAAATCCTGATGCGATTGAATTAAAGGACCTGCAGCAGTTCCTGAAATGGATCACCGAACTGGGTATGACTGCTTCTTCACAGGCACGTATTATTTCCGGGATCAAATCATTTTACAAATATTGCCTGCTGGAAAATATTTCGCGTCTCGATCCAACAGCTTTACTCGAAGCGCCCAAACTCAAACGTGCTCTCCCCGATGTATTGGGTTTCGAAGAGATCGAGGCGATCATCAACCAGGTCGATTTAAGCAAACCCGAAGGCGGTCGTAATAAAGCGATACTGGAAACCATGTATAGCTGCGGGCTGCGGGTAAGCGAAGTCGTGAACCTGAAATTATCGCAGCTATACCTAGATGCAGGTTTTATCCGTGTCCTGGGAAAAGGCGACAAGGAACGGCTGGTACCAATTGGCAGCAGCGCGATCAAGTATATTACTATTTATAAAAATAATATCCGCATACATACCCAACCAACGCCGGGCAACGAGGATATTGTCTTTTTGAATAACCGCGGCAGTAAATTATCCAGGGTGATGATCTTCCTGATCATTAAAGACCTGGTAAAAAAGGCAGGGATTAAAAAAACTGTTTCGCCACATACGTTTCGTCATTCCTTTGCTACCCACCTGGTAGAAGGCGGCGCCGATCTCCGGGCCGTACAGGAAATGCTGGGCCATGAAAGTATTACGACCACCGAAATTTATACCCACCTGGACAGGGAGTTTTTACGAAAGACATTGGAAAATTTTCATCCGGCGTTTCAGAAATGAATGAGGAATGAGGAATCAAAAATTATGAATTATGAATTCAGAGTTATGAATGGGTGTACTATGCTGGAAGATTCATTCTGCATTCATAATTCTTAATTCATAATTATCTCTCTACTTCCATATATCCCACTGTCACAATAATATCATCCTGTTTGGCCAGTACCAGTTCAACCTGTTTTGCTGATTTTGGTTTCTTTCCCAGGCGAATGCTTTTTTGAAGGGGTTCAAATCCTGTCCCGGTTGCTATCAGCGTGATTTTTCTTTCTGTTCCTGTATACGTGATCTTAAAGTTGCCGCCTCTATCGGTAATGCCTGAACTATTCGTTCCCATAATAGTTACAATAATTCCGGGAATGCCTTCCTCCTCACCATTCAATACACTCCCGCTGATCATATGTTCGGGCTTATTTTTTCCCGGATCATAACATACCACTTTACCACGCACAGGACCTCTCTCAATAACAGACGTACCTACTCTCACCTGGCCCTGTGCTGCTGCTTTGGTGCTGACAAGGAAAGCAGGTATCACTAACTGGAAAAAATAACGTACCCAGGGAATCCGTTTTACCGGAATGATCATATCACGTTCCAGTTGCTCATTCATCATCCGTCCGCAGACAGAACCGGTAGATGGTCTTTTGAAAAAAGCAATCACTTCGGCATCGCTCATCGATGTAAAATCAACTACGCGCGTCTGGCAGGAACCACAAAAACGCCCCTGCTCTACCGGTGTCATTTTATTCCAGTCTTCATGACAGGGTTCGGCGATAGATAATTGAATATTTTTTCCCATACATTTAGTTTTATCAGATTTTTCACCACATAGGATCATAAAGGCATAGGTTTCACATAGGATTATCTATGTGTGAATTTTCTATGTTTCTATGATCCTATGTGGTGAAAAAAAAGTCATAATCCTTTTATTTCCGGTTAATCTTTTAACTGACAGCTATCAATAATATTTTTAATAACAGATTCCCTGAATTCCTTTGACCTGGTAGTAATAATGATCACTCCATTTCTTCCTGCATCTCCATACTTCGCTACTTCTTTCCCTGTTTTCAACACTTCGATGGTTTCTACATCCGAAGCAGCAAGAGGTATCTTTGAAATATCATTTGTCATAATTCCATCCACTACAAACAGGGGCGGACTATCACTAACTCTTTTCGTGCAAATGAGCCGGATGGGTGTGCTTGCCGGTACCGCTTTGGGTCGATTCAATGCCGAATCGATATGGGTTAACAACGGTTTTCTTTGTGTACACTCGCTGATGACGATGACAGGCGATGCCAGCCTGGTAGTCGTCAGCGTATCTTTTTGCTGTGACCAACTGCTGTTGCTGATCAATAACACAAAAAATAAACTACTATATCGCATAAGCATGATTTAAAAATGAAGGAACCGGTAAACACCGGCTCCTGTTGGTTACCCTGAAAGGGCTCTAACCGGCTATCTTGATATTCTTTTCCCGGGTACAGGAACAAACCCAGCTACTTCATCCTCCCTTTCCCCATTCTCTTTCGCCAATGATTGTGCACTTTCTACTAACCGTACAAATTCAGAACGGTAGCCTTCATCGTCGTTACTTTTTGATTTCCGGGCCATTTGTATAACGTTACTGAATGAGGCGTTGGACCGGTATTCAGAATTTCGCAGCAACATTCCGAATTCGGCTACCGAGGCTGCAAAACGAAAATTATCCGATGTTTTGGCAATAGATACCTGTTTGTCTGTTACAGGATGTTCGATGAGTTTACTCACATCACCATCAGGCGCTTTATAGCGGAATTTGACCGTCAGGATTTCATCTGTGCCCGGTGCTGTTACGGTTTTATTTTTTTCCGGCTGATATTTGAGGTCGTCTACTTTTGCCAGGAACGGATCTTTGATACCCACAGGGATCACTTCGTACAAAGCAGTTACGGTATGGCCGCTGCCCAATTCGCCTGCATCTTTTTTATCATCATTAAAATCTTCTTTGGCCAGCATACGGTTCTCATACCCGATCAACCGGTAACCCTGGACCTTAGCCGGATTAAATTCGATCTGGAGTTTTACATCTTTGGCGATCGTGAATAATGTGCCGCCAAATTCATTTACCAATACTTTCTTTGCTTCACTCATTCCATCGATATAAGCGTGATTACCATTTCCTTTATCCGCCAGCTTTTGCATCTTATTATCCTTGTAATTACCCATACCATAACCAAGCACAGTAAGGAACACACCGCTTTTTCTTTCTTCTTCCACCATTCTTTCCATGGCGTCATCACTGCTTTCACCTACGTTGAAATCGCCATCGGTACAAAGTATGACGCGGTTGTTACCGTCTTTTACAAAATATTGCCTGGCTGTTTTGTATGCCAGTCTGATCCCTGCTCCACCGGCTGTTGATCCACCTGCTTCCAGGTTATCGATCGCTTCTTTGATCTTCGTTTTGTTGGTACCGCTGGTAGGAGCCAATACCAATCCTGCTGCACCTGCATAGACTACCATAGCCACTTTATCCTGTTCGCGCAATTGATCCACCAGCATTTTCATTGAGGCTTTTACGAGTGGCAATTTGTTCTCCATGTTCATCGAACCCGATACATCGATCAGGAAAACAAGATTGGATGCAGGCAGGTTTTCCGTTGGTATTTTTTTGCCCTGCAACCCGATCAATACCAGTTTATGATTTTTGTTCCAGGGAGCATCCGATATTTCGGTATTAATAGAAAAAGGCTGATCGTTCTCTGGTTGTGGATATTCGTAATGAAAGTAATTGACCATTTCTTCGATACGCACAGCACCGGCAGGTGGTAATTGTCCCTGGTTCAGGTAACGACGCACGTTGCTGTAAGAAGCGGCATCCACATCGATGGAGAAAGTGGAAAGCGGATTATCGGTAACTTTCAGGAAACGATTTTCTATAATACGATCATAATCTTCTGTATTGAAATCCTCAGCGATTGAATCGCTGATGCCTGTTCTGTTGACATGTAAACCCGGTGTGCGATCATACATACCGCGTACTGCCGGCGCTGCACCCGGATACCCCTGCTGATAATTGTAATTAGTTTTTGCGCTATTCATCGCCCTGCTGCCATAGATCTGTGTACTTGACATAGTCATATCCCTTTTTCTTTGTGAACCATATCCCGTTACAATTACTTCCTGCAAACTCTGGGTGGAGAAAGCCAATGTTATATTGACAGTGGTCTTTCCCTTTAATTTGATCGTCTGTTTAGTATATCCTATTCCTTCTATTATCAATACAGCCTGGTCACTGTTTACTTTTAACTGGAAACTACCATCCGTACTGGTATACGTGGTATTGTTGGTTCCTTTTTCGGAAACAGTAGCCCCGATCACGGCATTACCCGATTCATCGGTGATCTTACCATTGATGGTAACGCTACCCGTATTAAAATCCCGGAACGCCAGCAAGGCGATAAATACCGGGACCAGCATAAAGACAATTCGCTTCATAAAGTATATTTACAGGTAGAGATGCTCCATTTTTAGCAATTGCATAAGAATCCGTAAAAATTTTATTGCTAATTTTAATCCGTTGTCCTTTTTAAAGAACATATCCCACACGGCACTAACCGACCAGGAACTGGTACTCCTGTATAAACAATCGGAAGATCTTACGGCTCTTGGTGAGCTGTACCAGCGGTATATGGAACTCGTCTACGGAGTTTGTCTTAAATATTATAAAGAACCCGAAACAGCCAAGGACAGTGTGATGCAGATCTTCGAGGAGCTGGTATCGAAATTGAAAAAACACGAGGTAGATAACTTTCGCGGATGGCTGCACCAAGTGGCTAAGAATCATTGCCTCATGCAGCTCCGTACGCCCCGCAACCTGAAAACGGTAGAATTTAAGGCGGATCTTGTGCAAAGCGAAGAAAATGTGCATCTTAATGGCGTATTGGAAAAAGAGGAGAATTTTAAAAAACTGGAATATTGCATCGGCAAATTAACCAGTGAACAACAGGCGGCGATCCGGCTTTTTTACCTGGAAGGAAAATGTTATAATGAGATCGTGGAAATAACCGGGGAAGAATGGAACCAGGTAAGAAGTTTTATTCAGAATGGCAGAAGGAATTTAAAGACTTGTATGGAAAAAACAGTAACCACAGGACAACCCGTTACTTAATTTAAACCCCGAACTTATAATTTTTACTTCATAAGTTGGCAAACGATAAAACGATAAAAACATTCAGTGCTATCGATATTGAAAAATATCACAAGGGATCTTTATCCCCTGCCGAAATGCATGCGATAGAAAAAGCGGCGCTCGATGATCCGTTTCTTGCAGATGCACTGGAAGGGTATGCAACACCGGGTACCGATGCTGTTGCCGATATAGCCGGATTGAAAAAAAGATTATCACAGCGCGCCGAAGAAAATAAAGCGATCCCGCTGGCAGGTTCTTTGCGTTCCGGTTCACGTTGGTGGAAGGCAGCTGCATTAATCCTGCTTGTAGCCGGTGCAGGATTCTGGATCTATCGTCTATCATTTACCAGCACCGATCGTTCTGTCGCTACGCTGAATGAAACCGAAAAGAAACAGGTGTCACCACCGGTTGCCAGCGTCCACGATTCTGTTTCAGCAGCGATCAATTCTACAAATGATACCAATACAGACACAACAAGTTATTTACGGTCCAATACCCATACGGGAATAGATACTTCGTTTCATTTCAAATTAACAGACAGGCAACTGGCGAATACAATGGATAGTCTGAAGAAAGTATCACAAGGATATGCGGACATGACGGCTACTGAACCAATAATCATTTCTGCTGAAAAGAAAACATTGGCAAAAGACAGGAAAGAGGAAGTGGCCGCCGATGCACTTAAAGAAGCAGTCCCTGATGCCGGAATAACAAGAAACGCGGCTCCCTCGCCCGCTTATTATAAGAACAGGCAGGATTCTGTTACCTTCAAATCAAAAAAACAGGCTGAAAAAAATACTCAAAACGAACTTGCCTTCCGGTCGCAACAGTCCGGCGCTAAAACAGAAAATCTCTCCACACACCGGAATATTTTCCGCGGGCAGGTAACAGATAATAATAACAATGCAGTGCCTTTTGCCAATATTACCAATACAGCGGATAATGTAGGCACGTATACAGATGCCAGGGGAAATTTTGTACTGACCTCTCCCGATTCGGTTCTTCAGGTACAGGTAAGATCGATCGGTTTTGAAAATAATGTGGCGCAATTGCAGAATCAGGCTTCACTGAACCATGTGGTGATGCAGGATGATCAGAAAAGTTTATCCGAGATCGTATTAAGTCATAAAAAGATAACCAACCGTTCCCGCACTTCGAACCTTGTACTGGAAGAACCGGAGCCGGTAGATGGCTGGGATAATTATGATGTGTATGTTGCCAATAATCTGTCTGTTCCGGAAACATACCGCACCAAGCAATCCGGTGGCGGCGAAGTAGAACTTTCTTTTGATGTAAATAAAGCAGGCGAACCGGTCAATATTACTGTTGAAAAATCGCTCTGCGAAAGCTGCGATAAGGAAGCGATCCGTCTTATCAAAGAGGGCCCCAAATGGAAGCGCAAAGCCAGGAGAAAAGGCCGCACTTCTGTTACGATCTCCTTTTAAAAAAGAATAATGTGATAAACCGGTAGCGTACACTCCGGTTTTCCTTCGTACAACTCTCATCGTAACTTTTCATGTAGCATATTGCCTACCTTTGTGCAAAATTCTCTGACATGAAAAAACTTACCATTCTTGCCTTCTCATTTTTTATTTTAGTATCGGCAGGCGCTCAATTAAAGACGCCAGCCCCCAGTCCTTCGCAAACGATCAAACAGGACTTTGCCTTATCATCGATTGAATTATCGTATTCAAGACCGGGTATCAAAGGAAGAAAATTGTATACCGACATCGCTCCTGCGGGTAAGGTATGGCGCACAGGCGCCAACAGCGCTACCACGCTTACATTCGGGGATGATGTAACCATAGGGAATGTAAAGATCCCTGCCGGTAAATATGGTTTGCTTTCTATTCCCGATACGAAGAACTGGATCCTTATCATCAGCAAACAAACGGATGTAACCAGTCCTGCCGCCTATAAAGAAGATATGGACATGGTCCGCATCATTACCAAAGTGGTGAAAACAAAAACAGCGGCTGAAACATTTACGATGCAGTTTGCCAATATAAAGCCCAATAGCTGTGAGCTGCACCTGATGTGGGATAAGTCAACCGTTATATTACCGATCACAACCGATGTTGATGGAAAGGTGATGGGTACTATCGAAAAAGAAATGAAGGGCAGCAATCCTCCTTATTTCCAGGCAGCCGTTTATTATATGGATAATGGCAAGGATCTGAACCAGGCGCTGGCATGGTTCAATAAAGCAGTAGAAGCACAACCTGATGCTTACTGGGTTCAGCATCAATGGGCGAATTGCCTGGCTAAACTGGGAAAGAAAAGCGAAGCCAGGGCTGCTGCCGAACGTTCCAAAGAACTGGCAATAAAAGCGAAGAATGATGATTATGTGAAGCTGAACGAGAAGTTACTAGCTAGTTTATAAAGAATACTCTGATTTATTATCATCAAAACCACGGATTGTTTACCCGTGGTTTTTTCTTTGTGGCCCTCTGCGTATAATTCTTGTAGGAGAATTTTTATTCAGAGCAATTCTTACAAATGCTTTAATCGGAATTTTTACTCCTGGAGTTAAACGCAGAGAGCCACAAAGGAGACACAGAGGGCCACGGAGATTTATGAGGAAATGCCTTTTTTATTAGAAAGAAAGGAATCGATCAGCAAAGTAAAGAAGATAACCCCAAAGGCACCGATAGGATTAAGCCAGAGAAATCCCATCTTAATTACCGGCGTTTTTGTTTTCGTAAGTATAAACACCAGCAGTACCAGCAACTCTGCCAGTATCGCGCCCCAGAACACAGCATTCCCATTCTTTACTTTTTTCAGGAAGAAAGCCACCAGGAACACGCCCAATATCACTCCATAAAATAACGAACCTAAAATATTCACCGCTTCGATCAGGCTGTTGCCGATGTTATAGGTAAACATAGCCACTACGATACAGAATATCCCCCATCCCAGCGAATACCATTTCGATAATTTATATTCTCTTTCATGCGTCGCTTCTTTTTTGGAGAACCGTTTATGAAAATCGATCATGGTGCAGGAAGCGAGCGAATTGATCGCCGCAGCAATACTACCCCAGGAAGCCAAAAAGATGATTGCTACCAGCAATCCAACCAAACCCACCGGCAGGTAGTCGATAACAAAGCGCAGGAAAATATAATTGGTATCGTTGCCATCCCCTCCTGTATTCTTTATCCATGTCTTTACCTGGCTGCGTAAACTATCCGATTGTGATTGCAATCCTTTCAATGCCGCCGAATGCTCCTCTACCCCGCTCTCATCTTTGTCGTGCATGGCCTTTGCCAGTATAGTAACCGCTTCTTTCTTTTGCTCTGCAATCACATCATACTTTGTTTGCAGGAGATTAAACGAATCTTTATAAACTGATTGCTGAATTTTTTCAATCTGCTTTCCATCGAAAAAAACAGGCGCGCTATTGAATTGATAAAAAGTAAAGACCAGGGCACCGATCAGTAATATTAAAAACTGCATGGGTATTTTTACAAACCCGTTCATGATAAGTCCCAGCCGGCTTTGTTTAAGTGATTTGGCCGTCAAATATCTTCCTACCTGGCTTTGATCAGCACCGAAATAGGATAACGCAAGAAAGAAACCGCCGATGATCCCGCTAAGCAGGTTATACTTATTGCTGAAATCGAGACCCTGTTCGGTAATACCTGAATTGATCGCATTTAACTTTCCCATTTTACCGCTTACGCGCAGAGCCTCGGTAAAACCCATGTGTTCGGGCAGCATCTTTACCACCATATACCCCGCGAGGAACATACCGATGAATATAATGACCAGTTGCAATTGTTGTGTGTAAGCCACGGCACGTGCACCGCCGGTAATGGTATAAATGATCAGCAGTCCACCCATGAAAAGATTCGTCCAGTAAATATTCCAGTCCAGCAAAGAAGAAAGAATAATAGAAGGAGCAAATACACTGATACCGGTTGACAATCCGCGTTGCAATAAAAATAAAAAAGAAGTGAGGGTTCTTGTTTTTCCATCAAACCGGTTCTCTAAATATTCGTAAGCAGTGTATACTTTTAACCGGTGAAAGATCGGGACGAAGAAAATGCAGATGACCACCATTGCCAGCGGTAATCCGAAATAGTATTGGATAAACCCGATCCCTTCGGTGTAAGCCTGCCCGGGTGCGGAAAGAAAAGTAATGGCGCTGGCCTGTGTGCCCATAATGCTCAACAGGATCAACCCCCAGGGCATGCTGCGGTTGCTCAGGAAATAGCCATCGAGGTTACGTGTTGTACGGCTTTTGTACAACCCATAAGCAATAATGACAAGCAGCGTTACTACCAGTACTATCCAATCCAACTGGCTCATGAAAAATATTTGGTAAACAATGACAACAGTATGATGAGTATGATCAGGAACAGGATCACAGCAATATACCAGCCTTTCCAGCTGTTGAACAATGGCGGTTTGTCGTTATCCTGTATTGACATAATTATCTTTTTCCCGGTCTCGACCGTAACACACCGGCCGAAACGATCAATAACCCCAATACCACACCGATCACCAATCCTACCCGGATGCGTTTAATAAATAATCCGACCAGCAATCCCAATATAATCGCTACAATAAAGGCAAGCTCTCCTCTTTTTGCATCTGGTTTTCTTTCCTTTGCCATGTGTGATTTTAAATAACCCTGAATTTATAATTCGACATTCAACACTTAATATTATTAAAATGCTTTCTTCTTATTCAATGCAATAATATTTGCCAGCAACCGGTAAGCGCCGGAAACACCCGCGGGCAGCTCCCTGAAAAATACAAGGCCGGTATACGTGAAATATCCTTTCCCGTATTTGGCAATTACAAGACTGCCTTCATCAGCGGCTTCGCCGGGATCATGCATGGAAAAGATAGTTTCGAATTTTGTTTTATCGAATCCTGAGGCATGATAGATACTGCGCTCCTGTATCCATCCCTTGAAATCATCCTGCGTGATCTTATTCGGAAAGTTCATCACGGGATGTTCGGGTTGTAAAAAAGTCACCGTTGCATTTTCATCCGTGACCCTTGTACGGGAGACAGTAAAATCATAAGGACCGATTTTAGCGCGAATGGGCCCGATATTATTACTCGTATTATATTGCACAATCAGGTTACCACCATTATTGACATACTGCATCAGCTTGTCATAATATTTATTCATCCATTCATTGGTGTTGTAGGCACGTACACCGGTAATGATCGCATCATATTGTTCAAGATTATTACGGGAAAGTTCCTTATCCGTCAGCAACGTCACATCATAACCCATCTGCTCCAGGCCTTCAGGCACTTTATCACCGGCACCGACTATATAACCAATCCTCTTATTATAAATAGCCAGGTCGAATGCACTGACGAATACTTTGGATTTTTTGAAATAATTGATATAGGGAATGTGGTTGTAATGAATCGACAGCAGGTTGCTGCCATATACATTGTTATCACTCCCATTCTTTATATACACATTCCTTGCCACAGCAACACTATCCGTTACCGTGAAATCGTTCGACACAAATCCATCCTTACCGATCGATGCCAGGTGTTGTTTCAGGTAAGTTGGTGCGGTGTTGCCATCGATCAGCAGGGACGCATCATTGGAAGTAAATGCTTTAATAGCTTTGATCGTTACCGAAAAAGGCTTTGATTCTTTCCCTGTCTTGATCACTACAGCAGGATTCACATCAACCAACACCGGTGGCACTACTACCAGCGGTTCATACAATTCCCCTTTTACAGGATCAGTGAATTTATACCGCACCGGTCTTGTAAACCGGAATGATTCGCCATTTATTTTTAGTTGAATCGAGGCTGAATACGCAGGATCGGCATCAGGCTGGCCAATTTTCAGCGGATCACTTACATTATAATAGCCAGGCTCCATCTCTTTTTCCAGCCAGTAAGGTTGTGTTACTGCTTTGGAGGAAGGAACATAAAAAATTTTGGAAACATTATAGTTGGTATTCAGTCCCAGTTTTTGGGAAAATGCGCTATCGACACCATCAATTGTTATTTTTTCCAATGTGGCATCTACTCCCAGGCGGTTATTGAATGCAAAGTTGATACGCACAGAATCTGTTTGTACGGCAAATTGTGTAAACGTACTTGCATCCATATACAAACCGCTGCATTGAGCGATAAGTTCTTTTACTTCATCCAGTTTCTTTGCTTTCCAATATCCATTTTCGAGTGCATTGATAGCTTTGTATAATTTCACCAATCCCGGTACTGATTTTTCAGGATGACCCAATTCAAAAGAAGAGATCAATCCATCGATCATTTTTGCAATTGCCGTACCACCTTTGATTTTATCCCAGCTGATATCCACTCCATCCATCAAATCTGTTTTGGGAATACTGCCTCCTGTCGTCGAAAAGTATTCCAGCGCCTCTCCTCTTGAGGTGGTAGCTCCAAAGCCCTGGCTTTTGTGCTGGCTGCGGCTCTCGGCAGCTATTTCACCATAACTTTTTCCCAGCAATGGATTATAACCGCCTACATTGATCTTTAGCTGGTCGTCGCGTTGCGTATTGGTGCCCCCAAAATTGAACGTGTTCCATAATATGCGTTTTGCCTGCCACGGTTTTACATAGGCCAGTTGTTCCGGAAAACGTTTGGGATCTGCAGCGGCGGTAAATGCTTCATTTGCGAGTATGGCGGAAGCGGTATGATGACCATGACCACCTTCTCCGGTAGTAGGGAAACGGGTGATGATCACATCGGGTTGAAATTTACGGATCACCCAAACCACATCACTCAATATTTTTTCTTTATCCCATTTGGTAAATGTTTCTTCCGGCCCTTTGGAGAATCCAAAATCGAAGGCCCTGGTAAAAAATTGTTCACCGCCATCGATGCGACGGGCAGATAATAATTCCTGTGTGCGGATCAACCCGAGTTCGATACCCTGTTCATCGCCGATCAGGTTTTGCCCGCCATCGCCACGGGTACAGGAAAGATAACCGGTGCGGTATAATTTATCTTTTGACAGGTAAGCGATCAATCGTGTATTCTCATCATCCGGATGAGCCGCAATATATAAAACGGAACCGAGTACATTCAGTTTCTGCAAACCCTGGTACATATCAGCCGAAGTATAATTGGCAGGTGCCTGCGAATGAACCGTGGCGGGTACAGAAAAAAGGAAGGAACATACGACAAGGCCAATAAAGCAGTTCTTTTTCATTACAACGAATTAGTTCACGAATATAAATGATGTTGGGGAAGCGGAAGTCTCCGGTTACATATATTAACATATCTGGCATTTGAGATGCCGGGCCCGGTGATAAGCGGGATCAGAATTTCCAAATGCATTTCCTTCCCTTCAGTAACTTAGCCCCTAATAAGAAGCTATGAGAAAGAATTTCCTGCTGTTAACAATCGTTTATTTTCTGGCAGCCTGTAATGGAGCCATTACCCGTGATGCCTCTGCCATCGATCCCTACAAATATTCTGTACAAAAAACAACGACCGTCAGTAATGGCGCCGTTGTATCGGCTCATGCATTAGCCAGTAAAGCCGGTGTGGAGATATTGAAAAGTGGTGGCAATGCGATCGATGCGGCTATTGCCACACAGTTGACCCTGGCTGTTGTTTATCCCGGTGCCGGCAATCTTGGTGGTGGTGGTTTTATGGTAGCCAGGTTGAGTGATGGTAAAGAGATCGCCTTGGATTATCGTGAAATGGCGCCTGGTCTCGCTACACGTGATATGTATCTCGGTGATTCCGGTATCGCATTGACAGAAAAAAGTCAGAATGGTCATTTATCAAGTGGTGTGCCTGGCACAGTGGCTGGTTTATTCGCCGCTGCCAAATATGGCAAGCTGCCCTTTGAAAAATTAATTCAACCTGCCATTGACCTGGCGGAGAAGGGATTTGTGATCACCGAACGGGAAGCCAATACCTTAAATAGTTTGCATGATGAATTGGTTAAATACAATACGGTGAGACCGGTCTTCCTGAAAGACAGTGTATGGAAACAAGGTGACACCCTGGTACAAAAGGACCTGGCAAAAACATTAACACGCATCAAAGAAAAAGGACAGGCTGGTTTTTATGAAGGAGAAACAGCTCAATTGATCGTGGAAGAAATGAAAAGAGGAAGTGGTATTGTCAGTTATGATGACCTGAAAAATTATAAAGCGATCGCCCGTGATCCGCATGTATTTACCTATAAAGGCTATACGATCATTGGCATGCCGATGCCCAGCAGTGGTGGATTATTAGTAAACCAGATGATGAAGATGATCGAGAAAAAAGATATTGGTAAAATGGGATTTCAATCTGTCGATGCTGTACAGTTAATGGTAGAAGCCGAGCGCCGCGCTTATGCCGACCGTGCAGAATACATGGGCGATGCCGATTTTTATAAAGTGCCGGTAAAGGCGTTGACCAATGAACAATATTTAACGGACCGGATGAAAGATTATGAACCGGGCAAAGCGGGATATAGTGCACAGGTAAAACCCGGTACTGTTACCGCGTATGAAAGCAAAGAAACCACTCACCTGAGTGTGATCGATAAAGAAGGGAATGCCGTATCCGTTACTACTACTCTGAATAATTCATATGGCAGCCGCACAGTAGTTGGCGGAGCCGGATTTTTTCTCAATGATGAAATGGATGATTTCAGTATCAAGCCTGGCACACCCAATATGTATGGCGCGGTTGGTGGTGAAGCCAATGCGATCGCTCCGGGCAAACGCATGCTGAGCTCCATGTCGCCGACCATTGTTGTAAAAGATAATAAACCTTTTTTAGTAGCGGGTACACCGGGTGGTACTACGATACCCACTTCCGTGTTTCAAACCCTGGTCAATATCATTGATTTTGGTATGAGCACTAATGATGCAGTCAATAAACCTAAATTTCATCACCAGTGGTTACCGGATAAAGTATTTGCAGAAAGAGGTTTTTCACTGGAGACAGTAGAGCAATTAAAAAAAATGGGCTATTGGGTAGATATGTCCGACGAGATCGGCCGGACAGAAGTGATAAAGGTATTACCCGATGGAAAATTTGAAGCCGTGGCCGATCACCGTGGTGATGATGATGCAGAAGGTTGGTAACCCTATAAAACAAAAATGCTTTTTTATGACTACAGGAACTGAATTTTTACAAACATCGATCCGGAGGGTAAAATATTATAAGGAGCTCGCCGATCGCAGTTTTGCGCAATTACAGGATATGGATTTTCATTACCAGTTCAATGAAGCCTCCAATAGTATTGCCGTGATCATCCAGCACATGGCTGGCAATATGCTCAGCCGCTGGACCCATTTCCTGACAGAAGACGGAGAAAAGGAATGGAGACAGCGTGATGATGAATTCACCGTACATGATTACAGCAAAAAACAATTGCTTGAATTATGGGAGAAAGGCTGGCGCTGCTATCTCGATGCACTGGAAGCATTGAAAGAAGATGACCTGCTTAAGACAATTTCTATCCGCCAGGAGAAGCTAACTGTGATCGATGCGATCAACCGGCAACTGGCACATTATCCTTATCACGTGGGTCAGATCGTCTACATAGGCCGCATGATAAAAGGGCAGGACTGGGTAAATCTATCTATCCCGAAAGGACAATCGATAGCGTATAACAAGGGAGATCATGCGAAGGATCCGGGTGGTAAGCGTTAGGTGGTGGATGTCAGGTGTTAAGTGTTAGGTGCTAAGTTTAAAATTTTAAATGATTTGCCGGCCGGCATTCACCTAACATCTAAAATTTAAACCCTAAGACTTAACACCCAACACCTAAAACCTAACATCTCCCTCCTCCGCTTTCAAATACAAAGTTTGCTTTCCCCGATTTAATTTTTACTTTTGCGACCTGTTACTACCAACTATATTCCAAAGAAGGGATCTATACCTGTGCAAGCGCCTTCCGGTGATCAATATGAATGACCCGGTACCTACTTAATATAACAGCGATCTCATTTATGAAGAAAATCATTGTACTGATTATACTTACCGGTATATCACTGGACATTCTTGCACAGACACAGCTCGGCATCTTTGCAGGTCCGCAAATGACCACCGCCCGCTACAGTATTTATTCCAAAAAACAAACCACCACCGCCAAATATGGCTTCCAGGCAGGTGTGGGCATGAAGATCCCTTTTGATGTGAACCTTTTTTTTGCACCCGCTGCTTTCTACAGCATGAAAGGTTATAAAGTGGATTTCAACCGGCCGGCATTCCCTCCCGATACCACGGCAATCGATAACAATACCACGATCCATACATTCGAACTGGCTTTTTTGCTGCAGTACGATTTTGGGAAAAGCGCTGATCATTTTTTCCTGAAACTGGGACCTTCCCTCGACTTTCAATTATTTGGTAAAGAGAAATTCAATACGAAGAACAATACGACCGTCAGCAGGAATATGACTTTCGATTTTGCAAATTATGGTCATTATGCAGCCAGTATGTTGTTATATTTTGGATACGAGACCGGAAACGGGTTGTCGTTTACGGCACAATACACCCACGGATTGGGTAGTATCAACAATGCAGACAATGGTCCGAGTATCAGGCACCGTGTTTATGGATTGTCGGTCGGGAAATATATCAACAGGAAAAAGACCGTTATCAACACGGCCAATAAAGAATAGCAGCTTTTCTGACCGGTTCCGGGACTGTCTTCAATGGCGTGAATACCAATCTCATACACTTTAACTCCCTTGCTTTTCAACAACTTAGCATTGACCCCGGCATCGTAATTACCCGCTGCCCGGGAAAGATAAAATGCCTCGTACATTTGCATTTTTCAGGTTTTGCAGTATCTTTATCGCCTGCTTAATCCAAAGAAGGTAATACTGACCTTCGCATTCCCATTTCCGATGACTTACCATCACTAACTCAATATCCCTTCTAAGATCATTTCGTTTGATATCCTGTACAATTTCCACTTGAATTTTTTTTCTAAGCCCCAAAAACTGAGCATGAAAGGGATATTAAACACGTGTACCTATCGGAAGCATTATGCATTGTTGTGCTGTGCCCTATTGACATTTCTATTTTCTACAGCCCAAAACCCGATCGTAACAGAAAATGCGCTTACTGGTAACCCATCGACTGAATGGGATATAACCGGTGGAGCAGGTGATCTTTCTATACAGGGATTCGCTACTGATATCAGTGTGAACAAAGGCGAAACTGTACATTTCAAGATCAAAACAGATGCGAACGATTATACGATCGACATCTATCGTATTGGATATTATAACGGCGATGGCGCCAGGAAATGGGGAACCGGTGTTGTCACCGCTACCCTTCCGCAGGTGCAGCCTGACCCGATCGAAGATACTACCGGCCTGGTAGATTGTGGCAACTGGAATGAATCCGCTCATTGGGATGTTCCTGCCAATGCCGTCTCCGGAATATACATTGCCAAACTTACACGCACCGACAACAGTGGCTCCAGTCACATCGTGTTCATCGTAAGGGATGATGCCAGCACAGCCCCTCTTTATTTCCAAACTTCAGACGCAACCTGGCAGGCTTACAATGTGTATGGCGGTAATAGTTTGTATGTAGGTACTACTTCCCTGCCCAACGGGCATGCTTCGAGGGTCAGTTATAACCGCCCGTTCGTTACCCGTAATGGCGGCGGCGGCGGTGGTGTTTTACAGGATTGGTTATTCAATGCCGAATACCCGATGATCCGCTTCCTGGAACGCAATGGTTACGATATCAGCTATACCACCAATATCGATGTAGCACGAAGTGGTAACCTGATCCTGAATCACAAAGTATTTTTATCTGTAGGTCACGATGAATACTGGTCATCCGAACAAAGAAACAGTGTGGAAGCTGCGCGCAATGCCGGTATTCACCTGGCTTTTTTCAGTGGCAATGAAATATACTGGAAAACAAGATGGGAGAACAGCACCGACGCCTCGAATACTCCTTACCGAACACTGGTATGTTATAAAGAAGGTACAGTAGGTGAAGCCGTTTGCGGATCCAAGTGTGATCCTACTCCTGTATGGACCGGTTTATGGAGACAGGGATGTTCTTTCCCTTCCGGTGGCGGTTGCTTACCTGAAAATGCATTGAGCGGTCAGATCAGTTGGGATGGAACTACCGGTGCCATAAAAGTACCGGCCCGTTATAAGAATTTACGTTTCTGGCGCAATACAAATATCACTTCACTCACCTCTGAATCGGATGCCACGTTCCCGATGGGCACTTTAGGGTATGAGTGGGATTGGGAACAGTTCCCCAACAGCAATCCTCCGGGACGTTTTACTTTATCCAGCACTACCCTGAATGGCAAGACGCATAAATTATCATTGTACCGCCATTCGAGTGGTGCATTGGTATTTGGTGCCGGTACTATTCAATGGGCATGGGGACTTGACAGTGTACATGATGGTGGAAACCTCCCGGCCGATCTGCGTATGCAACAGGCAACGATCAACGTGCTGGCAGATATGGAAGTACAGCCGGCTACCCTGCAATCGAATTTAATTCCT
This sequence comes from uncultured Bacteroidota bacterium, assembly GCA_946479615.1. Next base: position 59,011 of record CAMLGR010000004.1, read on the forward strand.
GCTACGGCTTCCACAGACCATACAGCTCCGCAAGCGGCTATTGCCACACCTTCGAATGGAGTGAACATTGTCGCCGGTACATTGACAACGATCAGCGGAACAGCTACCGATGTGGGTGGTATCGTGGCTTCGATCGAGATATCAGTTGATGGAGGTATAACCTGGCAGAAAGCAAGCGGTACTGCCAACTGGACCTTTTCATGGACACCGAACACGACCGGAACAGTGGTGATCAAAGTAAGAGGTGTCGATGATTCAGGAAATATCGAAGCAGCCGGTACAGCTCCATCAAACAATGCCATCAGCATTACGATTATTGACGCCATCTGTCCCTGCTCTATTTTTAAATTGACAGATACACCGCAAACAACCAATGTTTTTGATAATGTAGCCGGTGTTGAAGTGGGTGTGAAATTCAAATCAACTTCCAACGGGTATATTACAGGTCTTCGTTTTTACAAAAGCAGCAACGATACCGGCGAACATATCGGTACGCTTTGGGCTGCTGATGGTACGCTGATCGCGCAGGCTACTTTCCAGAATGAAACGGCATCGGGTTGGCAACAGGCATCTTTTGGTGCACCCGTTGCCATCACAGCAGGCACTACCTATGTGGCTTCTTATAACAGCCCGACAGGATATTATTCTGAAACTTCAGGTTATTTCTCCGGTGAGAATATTGAAAGCCCGCCACTGGTAGGCTTATCCGCAGCAGAAGCAACCGATAATAAAAATGGGGTATTCATCTACGCCACTACATCTACCTTCCCTACCGAAGCCTTTAATGATGGAAATTATTGGGTAGATGTTATTTTCAATAATACAGTAGGTCCCGATGTAACACCACCTGTTGTCACATCTACATCACCCGTGAACTTTGCCACACAGGTAGAGATCAATAAAACGGTGCATGTACAGTTCAATGAATTTATTGACCTGTCTACTGTCAACAGCAGCACGTTCCAATTAAAGAACAGCGCCAATGTTGTTGTGCCTTCCACGATAACCGTAGCACAATCTTCCGCCGTATTGACCCCGACATCTTTATTGACACATTCGGATGTTTATACTGCTACCCTGAAAGGCGGACCTTCAGGAATAAAAGACCTGGCCGGCAATAACCTCGCAAATGATTATTCCTGGTCATTTACCGTGAATGATCCTCCGCCGCTTCCTCCTACTTCAGGACCGGGTGGGCCGATACTCGTTATTACTTCAGCAGCCAACCCATTCAGCGCTTATGCAGTAGAAATATTACGTGCAGAAGGATTGAATGAATTTGCTTCGAAAGATATTTCCACTGTCGATGCTACCGTGTTAAGTACTTACCAGGTAGTGATACTGGGTGAAATGACAGTGAATGCAGCACAGGCTACCATGTTTGAAGATTGGGTGAATACCGGTGGTACGTTTATCGCGTTCAAACCATCGGCTGCTTTATATTCTTTATTGGGACTTACCAGTACAGGACTTACTTTATCCGAAGGATATATCAAAGTAAGCAATACACCAACCAGCCCTGGTGAAGGTATTGTGGGTGAGACCATGCAGTTTCATGGTACCGCCGACCTGTATACTACAACCGATGGTGCTGGTCCGTTAGCGCTTTTATATTCCGATGCAACCAATGCCACGACTTTCCCGGCAGTTACCGTAAGGAATGTAGGTATGTTTGAAGGTAAGGCTGTTGCTTTCACGTATGATCTTGCCAAATCGATCATATATACCCGGCAGGGCAATCCTGCCTGGGCTGGTCAGAAACGCGATGGTACTTTAGGGCCTGTACGTTCGGATGATATGTTCTTTGGTGGTGGTGGCGCTGACTGGGTTGACTTCAACAAGATCGCAATACCGCAGGCAGATGAGCAACAACGTTTGCTGGTCAATATCATTATGCGATACAATCTGCATAACAACCCGATACCGCGTTTCTGGTTCCTCCCAAGCGGACACAAAGCGGCGATCGTAATGACAGGAGATGACCACGACCTTGGCGGCACTGTTGGTCAGTTCAACTATTTTAAAACACAGGGACCTAATACGCCACAGGATGTGGCTGACTGGAAAGCGATCCGTGGTACTTCTTATATCTATAATGGTTCGGTAACAAGCGCTGATGCCAATGCGTTTGATGCAGATGGTTTTGAAATCGCTCTGCATATCAATACCGATTGCCAGGATTTCACGCCGGTATCATTGGCCGATAATTTCACTGTGAACCTGGCTTATTTCGCAGGTAACTATCCTGATCTTCCCAAACCGGTGACCAATCGTACACACTGTATCGCCTGGAGCGATTGGGCTACTTCTGCCAAGATAGAAGTAGAGAACGGGGTGAGACTGGATGCCAACTATTATTACTGGCCGGCGGCATGGGTACAAAACAGGCCGGGATTGTTTACCGGTTCAGGTATGCCGATGCGGTTTGCTGATCTTGATGGTACGATGATCGATTGTTACCAGCTGACCACACAGATGACTGACGAATCAGAAATTGATTATACTTCTTTCTCCAATGCATTACTGGATAAGGCGCAGGGACCTGAAGGATACTATGGTGTATTCTGTGCCAACATGCATACCGACGAACCGGTACATGAAGGAGCCATTGCCATCGTTGCATCAGCGCTTGCACATAATGTACCTGTGGTCTCCGCCAAACAAATGCTGACCTGGCTGGATGGCCGTAACGGTTCTTCATTCAATAACCTTGCATGGAATTCAGGCGAATTGAGCTTCTCTATTACCGCATTGAGCGGCGCTTATAATATGCAGGCTATGTTGCCTTTTGATTCAGATTCAGCACAACTTGTATCTATTACGAGGAATGGCAATGCTGTTTCGTTTACGACACAGATCATCAAAGGAATCAATTATGCGTTCTTTCCTGCATTGAATGGTAATTATGTGGCAGTATACGGAGAAGTTTCTACCGGTATATTGACTGGAACAGTTGTATTACAAGGTAGACCCGCAGCGCCATCTACAGAATGGCAGGTGCCAGTTCAGGTTGACATATATGCTGCCGGCAATATGACAACCCCGGCTTATACTTATAATGTTACTACCGATCAGAATGGTGTTTTCACCATACCTAACGTACCTACAGGCACTTATACTGTAACAGTTAAAAACAGTCATACGCTGCAAAGAGTAGTGTCTGGACAGACAATCAATGGCGGAAATAATCCTATCAATTTTGGAACATTACTGGAAGGCGATATCAATGGCGATAATTTCATTTCAGCGCTTGATCTCGGCATCTTATTAGCCAGCTATAATAAACTTCTCGGTGATCCTGGATATGTAGCAAACGCAGATTTGAATGGCGATCAATTTGTCTCGGCGCTTGATCTGGGTATTCTTCTTTCTAACTATAATACACTGGGCGAATCACCAACTCCATAAAACAACACCTAAACTTGAACACAATCTTTAAAATAAAAATCGAGAAAATGACAAATAGATTTACCAAGAAGATCAATGGGATCGACTGGTTGAAACACACCTTCCGCTCACTGGTTGCAGGTATGTTCATCCTGCTGGTAAGTAATAATGGATTTGCCCAACCGGTAAATATCATTTTTACACCATCTTCCCCAACGGTACAGGTAGGTCAGAATTTTACAGTAGATGTAATAGCTGATTTTACTGCTCCGGGAACATTAAGTACGATTGAAACTTATATTAATTTCAATCCCCTGGATCTCCAGGTAGTTTCAACACCTGTTGTACCAGCCGGAACCGCCACTTTATTACCTAGTGAAAGTGTTGCCTTCAGTTCGGTGAGTACGATGAATACTGCCGGCAGAATTGATTATGGAAGATTCACTATATCTGCAGGAGGTCATCCGAATAGTGATTTCGTTTTTTTTACGATTACATTCAAAGCATTGCGCGTTCCTCCGGGCGGTAATACCACTTTAGCTTTCAATACGGTTAATCCCAGAAGGACGATAGCTGTAGAAGGTGCGACTGTAGTATCAAACCAGATTACAAACAGCGTTATAAACATATCTGCCTGTACACCACCCACCGCTTCTATTTCCAACGCAGGTACCTGTAATGGTCAGCCATTCAATCTTATATTGAATAACGACGCAACCGGTACAGGCCCTTTTGACCTGGTGATCAACGGCACCACCTATAATGATATCCCTGCCGGAGGTACGATCACCACATTCGCGCCACCGAATCAAAACATTTTCGGCAGCACTCCTCCTGTTGCCAATGACGAAGTAGATCCCAACGCAGTTACACTGGGACTGAAATTCAGATCGACGGTAGCCGGGTTTGTAAAAGGTGTTCGTTTTTATAGCCAGGCTGTACCTGCCGGCACGTTTACCGGTCAGTTATGGCCAGGCACCGGTGGCCCCGGCACACTGCCACTTGCTTCCGCTACTTTCAGTTCCGTCACAGGAAGCGCCTGGAACCAGGTATTTTTTTCAAGTCCTGTACTGATCACGGCCAATACAACATACATTGTTTCTTACCACGCTCCTTCAGGCTACCGCGCTACAGCTAATGGGCTAAACACAACGATCACTAACGGAACATTGTCTGCCCTGTCAAATGGTTCTTCCGGTGGCAACGGTGTTTATATGTATGATATGGATGCAGGTTCTGCCGGCGCCAATTTTCCTTCGAATAGTTTTCAAAGCACCAACTATTGGGTAGATGTTGTGTTTACACCGAGCAATTATACATTTGATCTTACAAGTATAACCGACAACGGTGGTTGCAGCAATGTAGCCGCTCCTTTGCAATCACTTAGTGTAACTTCTGTCGATTGCAGCGCATTACCGGTAACCCTGCTTAGCCTGTCGGCTACCCCGCAAGGCAATAATGTTTTGCTTCGCTGGTCTACAGCTTCTGAAATTGATAATAAAGGTTTCGAAATTCAGCGCAGCACCGCTAACACTGCCTGGGAAAGTGTTGGTTTCGTAAACGGTGCAGGCAACAGTTCTTCTTTGTTGAATTACAGCCATACCGATCTGAAACTTTTCACCGGCCGTTATTATTATCGCCTGAAACAGGTTGATATCGATGGTAACTATAAATATTCAATGGTGGTTTCTGCCCTGATCGATGGCAAAGAAGAATATGCGGTAAGACAGAATTACCCGAATCCTTTTCATGGCGAAACAACTATTCAGTATACGCTTCCTGCCAAATCAAAAGTAAATGTAACGGTGTATGATATGAACGGAAGAGTAATGAAAGTATTACTGAATGCTACCAAAGATGCAGGTAATCATGCATTGGTGTTCTACTCAGGTTCGTTACCAGCAGGTATGTATTACTACCAGGTGCAGGCAGGAGATTTCAAGGATACGAAGAAAATGGTCGTGCAGTAATCTGAACCACGATTATGGGATTTTTGAGATGAACAGGATATAAAAAAAGATCATAGAACAGTAGAGAGACCAATGATATACCAATAGAGGACCAAAAGAAAAGTCCCCCGCTTTCGCGGGGGCTTTTTTATCTGAACCATGATTTGTGGAATGAATGGGAAAATACAGGAAATAATATTTCTTCTTTTATCTCGCTTATATCCCATTAATCCTAAAAATCCCATAATCCTGGTTCAGACATTCCGGTTCAGACAATTATCTTTGCACCATGGCAGAAGACCTTTCCATTACACAGGGAACTAAAGAAGAACAATACCAGGCGCTGTTTCCGCAAATCAAAGCATTACTGGAAGATGAGCCCGACCTGGTGGCTAATCTTGCCAATACCGTCGCTGCACTGAAAGAACAATTTGGCTGGCTGTGGATAGGGTTCTATCTTGTTAAGGAAAATGAATTGGTGCTGGGTCCTTTTCAGGGACCGGTTGCCTGTACCCGTATTAAAAAAGGAAGAGGGGTATGCGGTACGAGCTGGGCAACAGCGAAAACACTGATCGTTCCTGATGTAGAAAAATTCCCCGGCCATATTGCATGCAGCAGTTTATCGAGATCAGAGATCGTGGTGCCGGTGATACGTAATAACGAAGTGATTGCCGTATTGGATGCAGACAGCGTGGATCTTAACCAGTTTGATTTAACCGACCAGCAATATCTAGAACAGATCATCCGATTGATCCAATTCAGCTAACATGAATCAAAGCATCTCTATTACCGTAAAAGGCATTGTACAAGGCGTCTATTACCGGCAACGCACCAAAGAATTCGCCAACCGCAATGGCATAACAGGAGAGATAAAAAATCTTCATGGCGGCGATGTACATATTATTGCCAGCGGCACCGAAGAAAATCTGCAAAACTTTATCGCCTGGTGCAATCAAGGACCCGAAACAGCCGTCGTATCGGATGTGATCGTGGAGAATGTGCCGTACAGGGAGTTTGAGACGTTTAAGATAGTTAGATGAGAGACATGAATTAAGAATTATGAATTCATAATTCTTAATTCTTCTACAGGTTCCTAAACATATCATTCGTCATTGACGGCAGATCGTATTCTTCTTTCCATCCCCAGTCATTGCGCGCTACTGAATCGTCTATACTCTGTGGCCAGCTATCGGCAATTGGCTGGCGATAATCCGGTTTATAGGAAACAGAGAAATCAGGAATATGCTTTTTAATTTCTGCTGCAATTTCTTTCGGGGAAAAACTCATCGATGAAATATTATAGGAAGTGCGGATAGATATCTTATCCGCCGGCGCTTCCATCAATTCTATCGTGGCTTTGATCGCATCAGGCATATACATCATTGGCAGATAAGTATCTTCCTTCAGGAAACATTCATATTTCTTTTCTTCCAGCGCCTCATGAAATATTTCTACTGCATAATCGGTAGTACCACCGCCCGGCGCTGATTTATAGGAAATAAGTCCGGGGTAACGAAGGCTTCTTACATCTACCTTGAACCGGCTGTGGAAATAATTGCACCAGAATTCTCCGGCATATTTACTGATACCATACACGGTGATTGGTTCGATGATCGTTTGCTGCGGACATTTTATCCTTGGTGAAGTAGGTCCGAATACCGCGATCGAAGAGGGCCAGTATACTTTATGGATCTGCTCTTCGCGGGCAATATCCAGTACATTCAACAAACCCTGCATATTCAGGTTCCAGGCCAGCCCGGGATTCTTTTCACCGGTAGCGGAAAGTATCGCCGCCAGCAGGTATATCTGCGTAACATTCTGCCGGATCACCTGCACATGCAGCATTTCCTTATTCATCACATCCAGGCTCACATAAGGGCCCGTGCCTTCGAGCAGGGGGTTTTGTTCGCGCAGGTCGGAAGCGATCACGTTGGCATTGCCATATATCTTCCGGAGAGCAAGGGTCAGCTCTACTCCTATCTGGCCGCTGGCGCCGATCACGAGTATTTTTTCTTTTATCATAGCAGGTTATAATGGGGTCAAATGTAAAATGCAAACCGCTAATCAGGAAATGAAAAATGACGAACAGGCGGAATATGCATATAAGAGCTATTTTTGCGCCATGGAAAAAATGCTGAAAGAGTTATTTGCCGGTCAATCTTATGACGAAAAGAATTTCTTCCTGATCGCAGGTCCCTGCGTGGTAGAAAGTGAAGAACTCGTCATGCAGGTGGCTGATAAAGTATCAGGGATCTGCCGCAATCTCGGCATTCCTTATGTATTTAAGGCTTCTTACCGTAAAGCCAATCGTACCAGCGCCAACTCATTTACCGGTATCGGTGATGAAGCTGCCCTGGCATTGGTAAAGAAAACAGGTGAAACATATAAACTTCCTACTACCTCGGATATTCATGCACATGATGAAGCGGCTGTAGCAGCACGTTATGTCGATATATTACAGATCCCTGCTTTTATGTGCCGCCAAACCGATCTGCTGCATGCAGCCGGTGAGACAGGAAAGATCGTCAACGTGAAGAAAGGCCAGTTCTTAAGCGGCCCCGCTATGAAGTTTGCGGTAGAAAAGATCAAAAGCACAGGCAATGAAAAAATAATGCTTACCGAACGGGGCACCACATTCGGTTACCAGGACCTGGTAGTCGATTACCGCAATATTCCCTGGATGCAGGAACATAAAACGCCTGTGGTCATGGATGTAACCCATTCTCTTCAGCAACCCAATCAAACAACCGGTGTCACAGGCGGCAATCCACAACTGATCGCGACTATCGCTAAAGCTGCTGTAGCAACCGGCGCCAATGGATTGTTTATTGAAACACATCCCGACCCCTCCAAAGCATTGAGTGATGGCGCGACCATGCTGAAGCTGGATCTGCTTGAAGGGTTATTGCAACAGTTGGTGAAGATCAGAAAAGCAGTTGTCTGAACCATGATTTATGGGATTTATGGGATTATGAGGAAAACGATCAGTACTTAATCAGCAAAAGTTCAACAAATACATAAAATAAAAAGGGTATGTAAAGTGAAACACTTTATATACCCTTTTTTCTTTTATATTCTTTACTTCCCAATAATCCATTAATCCCCCAAATCCCGGTTCAGACAATCAACGAAGATCAACCTCTTCCACTCCCGGATGTGTGCTCTTGCTGAAAACGAAAGAATTATCAGTCAGCGGCACGTTTGTTTTCATACTGCTCACTGTATAGGTATAACGATTACCGCCATTCTCCAATACTTTGGTGCTGTAAATACTTTTGGCTGCTTTATCTACCTGCAGGTATACTTTATGAAAAGGCTTGCTTTTATCGGTAGGCGTCATTTCAATTTCCTGAACTGTTTTTGCGCCGACTTTCTTTTCGCCATTCATGACATACAAAAAGTCCTTATCGTAGAAATTGGTAAATAATTTCTGGGGAGTGATCATACCACCGGAAGCATCGAGATT